>CAYNOM010000015.1:7304-10097 GCA_964398415.1 uncultured Polyangiales bacterium
GGCGATCTGGGCGACCTCCTCGAGTACGTGACGCTGAGCGGAAAGCTTCCACCCCTGCTCCGTGACGCATACGCCTGGGAGCAGGCCGACGCGATGCTCGAGCTCGGCCAGGTGGAGCTCACGGTCGAGCTGGGCGAGATGTCTCGCTACGGTCTGTACGTGGCCCTGCCCGTGGACGTCGTCATGCGCGAGGGCTCGATCTCACTCGACCTGGGCGTGCCCCAGATCGATGCCTGGCTGATCGACAGCACCGCCGACACGCCCTTGTCCGGCGAGGACCTCTCGGACTTCGTCGTGCCGCTGCTCTTGCCTGCGCTCGAAGACGCGCTCAACGGCAACCCGATTGGCCTCGATCTGCCGTCCTTCGCGGTAGGTGACCTGACCTCGATCGCACCGAGCCTCGAAGGCTTCGAGCTTTCGCTACTGCCCGGCGACGACGTAGTCGTGCGCGGGGACGCCCTCATTGTCGACCTGCAGTTGATCGGAGCCGTGCCATGAAGCTTACTGACTGCCTCGCCCCGCTTTGCCTCTTGGGTGCTCTCGCCGCCTGCGGTGGGAGTGAGCGCGCTTCCGAATCGGGCGCGGACGACCGTCAAGACAGGGACCCAGCCACCAGCAGTCCCGACGAGACCGGGGGTGCGCCCTCGCAGCCGAACACCGACGCCATGCGCGATGCTGGCAGCAGCGCCGTGCCGCCCACTCCGACCGATTCAGGCTCAGGCCCAGAGCCCACGATCGACGAGACGAGCGTCTACAAGCTCGCCAACGGCTGCTATGCCCTGCGCGGCGGCGACCTGGGCCTGCTTTCGGCCACGCCCGACGGTGAAGGTTATGCCTTCGGGGCTGCGAACGAAGCCCAGGCGGCGCGCTTCTTCATGAAGGCGTCCGATCTCGGCACCTACCTTTTTTACGATCAGGCTCGCGGCTACTTCGTGGCCGACTACGGCCCCATGCTGCGCCAGCTCGCCTTGCTGTCCGATATCTCGATGCTCGACGACGCCTATGTGTCCGGCGCAGAGTGGCAGCCGCTGGCTGCGCCCACGGCAGCGGCCGAGGCTCCACGGTTTCGCCTGCGGCATCCGAAATCGGGCGGCTACCTCGGTCCTGACGGTTTGATCGCGGACGAGCAGGCGGCGCTGGTCGTGTCCTTCGAGGCGGTCGAGGGCTGCGTCGAGCACCCGGAGCTGAGCGTCGATGCGGTCGGGGACGTCGTCCCGCGCACCTTCGACGACGGATCGGTCTACGGCATCGTCGATACCCACTCTCACATCCTCTCGAACTTCGCCTTTGGTGGCGGTGGCATCTTCCACGGCGCGCCGTTTCATCGACTCGGCGTCGAGCACGCGCTGTCCGACTGCGAGCAGTTTCACGGCAAGGCCGGACGCAAAGACATCTTTGGTTACGCCTTCAACGGTGGTGGTGCGCTCGACGCGCAGACCCTTCTGCCGCTGCTCCTGTTCGGCGAGCTCGGCCAGGACGACCACCACACCGCGGGCTATCCAGACTTTACCGACTGGCCCAACGCCCCCTTCAGCTCGACGCACCAGACCCAATACTACCGCTGGCTCGAGCGCGCCTACCTCGCGGGGCTACGCCTCGTGATCCAGCACGCCACCTCCAACGAGGTCATCTGCGACTTCATGGTGGGCGAGGGCTATCAGGACGTGCGCTACTCGTGCAACGACATGGTCGCCGTCGATCGCATCATCGAGGAGACCCGCAACATGGAGCGTTACATCGACGCCCAGGCGGGTGGGCCAGGCAAGGGCTTCTTTCGCATCGTCGACTCGCCAGCACAAGCGCGCGAGGTCATCGCGCGGGGCAAGATGGCCGTGGTCCTCGGCATCGAGACCTCGAACCTGTTCGACTGCCTCTCGGTGCCGCGCGCAGGCATGCCCACCTGCGACGAGCAATACGTGCGTGAGCAGCTCGATGCCTATCACGCGCGCGGCGTGCGGGTGCTGTTTCCCGTGCACAAGTACGACAACGCCTTCTCGGCGGGCGACGGACATCGAGACTTCATCGAGCTCGGCAACTTCATCAACAGCGGGCACTGGTCCAACTTCGTCGAGGACTGTCCCACGGACATCACACCCGTGTTCGACAAGGGCGATGTGGCGTTTGGGGGGCTCAACCAGCCACGTGACGAGTACGATTCGCCACCCCCGAACGACATGACCCGCTTTCGGGAGCGGCCCGTCCGCACCTTGGCGCCGCACCTCGGTCGTCTGACCGGGAGTAAGCTCAGGGGCGATTACTGCCAGAAGACCGGGCTCACGCCGCTCGGAGAGACCCTGCTGCGCGAGATGATGTTGCGCGGCATGGTGATCGAGATCGATCACTTCCCGCGTCGCTCCTACCAAAGTGCCCTCGAGCTGCTCGAGGAGCTCGACTACCCCGCGGCCGGAACCCATGGCTCGACGCAGAACGGTCGCCTGTACGCCCTGGGCGGCATCTCCAAGACGGGGCTCGGTCGTTGCCGCAGCGCCACACGCAAGGGCGCCATGCTCGATGGCCTGCGAGGCAGGTTGGCCCTGATCGAACAGGCCGGTGGTTACCCCGCCGAGGGCTTCGGGTTCGATCTCAACGGCTTCGCGGGTGCGCCAGGTCCGCGCTTCGGCGAACGCAGTCGCTGCAGCGATCCGCAAGAGGATCCCGTGGGCTATCCCTTCACTTCCTACGCGGGCGACATCACCTTCACAGAGCCCCGCATCGGCAATCGCACGCTCGACTTCAACACCGAGGGCTTCGTGCACATCGGCATGCTCCCCGAGCTGATCCAAGATGCCCGCG
>CAYNOM010000015.1:10197-12697 GCA_964398415.1 uncultured Polyangiales bacterium
CGCGTGGAGCGGTTTTGACCAAGGCGTTGTCGGCCTCGTGCCCCCGAGTCCCGTGGGTGCTTGGACCCGAGCATCGACACCCACAAAGCCTCGCCCTCTCGGGCCAAGCCGTGGGTCGTTGCGGTGAGCACGCGTACGGGCCAGTTTCCCCCTTCCGCGCCAGCGTCGACAGCTTGCTCGACGCGGTCGGAATCCCCAGCAGAGCTGGCAGGCTGAGCGTCGCAGGACGCGCGGTCACGCGACCTGGCGCGAGCCATCGTCGGACTTACGCACGAGGTGCAGCTCCGAACGAGGCTCCACGACCTCGACGATCACGCTGCCAGCGGGCCGCGAGGTCTCGAGAGCGGCATGCGCGCTCGCGATCTTCGAAAGTGGGTAGCGTTCGGCGACCACGGCGCGAAGCTCGCCGCGTTCCACGAGGGTGCGCACGTCTTCGAGCAGCTTGGGGTTGCCCAACGCCACCCCGGCGAGCGCGCGCTGGCCTTTGCGCATGGCTGTGACCGCCATCTCGAACAGAACGCGTAGGGTGACGTAGAGCGTAAGGTAGCGGCCCGCTCCGCTGAGGACGGTGCGGTGCGCGCGGAAGTGATCGCCTTCGGTGGTGTCGAAGATCACGTCCCACTGCTCGTCGCGCTCGGTGAAGCGCTCTGTGGTGTAGTCGATGACGTCGTCGGCACCCAAGGAGCGCACGAGCTCGAGGTCGCGGCTGCACACCGCCGTGACGTGTGCGCCGAGGTGCTTCGCGATCTGGACGGCCATGCGCCCGACCCCGCCCGATGCGCCGACCACGAGCACTCTCTCGCCAGGTTGCACCTTCGAAAGGTCGCGCAGGAACACGAGCGCCGTGACCGCGCCGTAGGGGGTCGCAGCGGCTTCGGCGTAGCTGACGTTTCCGGGCATGGTCGCGACCGCCTCGTTCTCGGCCACGGCCAGGTATTCCGCGTAGGCGCCGTGCATCACGCTGCCAAAGACGTCGTCGCCGACCGAGAAACGCGTGACTTCAGCACCGACCTCGACGACGCGCCCGGCGAACATGGAGCCGCCGACTGGGTTTCGGGGGGCGAACAGACCGGTGACGAGCCGGCCGAAGACGGCGGACACGCCCGGGTAGTCGGCAGCCCGCAGGCGACGGTCGCCCTGGGTGACGGCGCTAGCGTGGACCTCGACGAGGATCTGCCGCGGCTGGATGGCCGGGCGCTGCACGTCGGTGAGCGTGAGGACCTGAGGGGCGCCGTAAGAGGTGTTGATCGCTGCTCGCATGGGATTCTCCGTCGTTCCCCCTGAGCATGACCATGCGTATGCGTTTTGAGAATTGTCGAAAATTGTTTGTGTTGTATACGTCAATGCATGGATTGGCGGCACGTCGATTTCGACTGGAACTACGCGCGGGCGTTCCTCGCTGCCGCCGATGAGGGCTCCTTTTCGGGTGCGGCCCGGGTGCTCGGGACCACGCAGCCGACCATCGGCCGGCAGGTGGCGGCCCTCGAGGAGGCCCTCGGGGTCGCCTTGCTCGAACGGGTGGGTCGGGGGTTCGCGCTGACCCCCACTGGGCTCGAGCTCGTCGAGCACGTACGCGCGATGGCCGAGGCGGCGCTGCGTTTCTCGCGCGTGGCGGCGGGGCAGTCGCTCTCGCTCGACGGACCTATCTGCATCAGCGCAGGCGAGATCGCCGCTGCCCACTGGCTTCCGCCGATCATCGCCGAGATTCGCGCCGCGCACCCCGGCATCGAGATCGAGATCGTCGCGACGAACCAGGTCAGCGATCTGGGGCGGCGCGAGGCCGACATCGCCCTGCGCAGCTTCAAGCCCGTCGAGCCGGAGCTCGTCGCGAAGCTGGTGCGAAAAGACGTGGCATACCTCTATGCGACCGCGGCGTACCTCGAATCGATAGGATGTCCAAATAACCTCGAGGGGCTCTCGCACGGCGAGTTCGTCGCTTTCGATCAGACGGACGTCTTCATGAAAGGCTTGAACGCGCTCGGCCTCTCATTGACCGCGGAGAGCTTTCCGTGGGTGTCCGCAAGCCAACACGTGCAGTGGGCGCTCATCACCCAGGGCTCCGGCATCGGCGTGATGATGGCGCAGATTGGCGACGCGGACCCGCGCGTCGTGCGCGTGCTGCCAGATCTGATCTCTTTCCCCGTCGCGACGTGGCTCACGAGCCACCGTGAGGTGCGGACCAGTCGTCGGGTGCGTGTCGTCTACGACATGCTCGCGCAAGCGCTCAGCGCGTAGCCTTCCGGCGGGCACGTGCCTTCTTGGCAGGCTTCTTTGCAGGCTTGTTCGCCACGGCAGCTCGCTTGGCCTGCGCAGGTCTCGCCTCGAGGACGCGCACGCGATTTTCGAGCTGCCTTTGCTCGGCCTTGGCCTTGGTCAGCTCGCCCTCGAGGGCTCTCACCTCCGCGAGCGCCTCGTCGCGCTTTCGGGCCGTGCTCTCCTGCTTTTCGTCCTTGGCGGCGAGCTCCCGCGTGAGCTTGCTCTGCTCCTTGGCGAGCGCGTC
>CAYNOM010000015.1:12797-19879 GCA_964398415.1 uncultured Polyangiales bacterium
TGGCGCACGTCGAGCTCTTCGTAGCGTTTCGCCGCCTCGCTCAGACGCCCGTTGAGCTGTCGCGCCAAGGCGAGCGTCTGACCGAGCTGCTTGCGCTCGTTGCCTAGCTTTCGGGCGTTGAGCTCGAGTTGGTCGAGCTGCGCTTCGGCTTGCCTGCGCAAGGCCTCGCCCACCTCGCGCTGTTCGGCCAGCTCGCGGCTCGTGACGACGAGCGCGGTCTCTTGCTCCCTGAGCTGGAGCACGAGCGCCGAGACCATCACCAGGGTCAAGAACAAGATGGGCGCCATGCGCTTCAGCGTTCGCAGGCGCGCGTGGCGTCGGTCCTCCGGCGCGGTGAGGACTGCGAGCTCGCTGGCGAGCTCGGCTGCGGTCGGGCGCTCGGTCGGGTCTTGACTGAGCCAGCGCTCGAAGTAGGGCCGCAAGTATCTGAGCTTTCGCTTCTTCGAAAGGCGCGCGGGATAGGTGGCTCGCGCGCGCAACACGGGCATGATGTCCGTCGCGTACACCGGCTCTGCCAGATCGGGGTCGAGCGCGTTGCGCAGTACCAACGCGAGCGAGTAAACATCGGCTGCGCCGCCGATAGGAGTCGTCGCTTCGCCGAGCATGGCTGCGGCAGTCTCGGGCGAGGCGTACTCGACCGTGAGGCCTATCGGATTCTCTCCGCGCTGGGTGGCGATGCCGAGGTCGAGGAGCACGGGCAAACCACCCGGAAAGCCCGCGATCTGAGCCACGAAGATGTTCTCGGGCTTGATGTCGTGGTGCTGAATGCCCATGGCGTGCATGGCTGCGAGCCCATGCGCAATGCGGGTGAACAGAAGCCTCGCGTCCGAACGGCTCATGGCCGCTCGCGCGTGGTCGTCCCCGAGAATGCGGTCGAGTGTCTTGCCGCGGTACCAGGGCATCGCAAACCAGAGGCGGCCCTCGTGCCAGCCGTACTCCTTGAACTGCACGACAGAGGGGTGGGCGACGCTCGCGATGAGCTTGAGCTCCCTGAGCGCCGCCTTCTGCTCCTCCTCCGATGCGGAAGGACGGTGCAGGATCTTGAGGGCAACCTGGTGGTGGCGGATCTCCCGATCGGAAGCGCGGTACACCGCTCCGAAGCCGCCCGAGCTGATGTGCTCCTCGATCACGTAGCGCATGCCCACGAGGCTGCCGACCTCGAGCATCATCTCGACGTCTGATTCCGCGAGGGGCTCTGTTCCTCGGGTAGGCTCGCGACCTGCCCAGGCGTGGCCGGGCGGCTCGGGCCGTGGGCTCACCGCGGGCTCGTCCGGGACCGTGAGGTCGTCGTCCGCAGATCTCGGCCTCGCCACGCTTGCGTTGAGTGGGGCTTGCGGGGCGCGTCTGGGGGCGCCTCCGGCCTTGGTCTTTTCATCATCCGCCAAGGGTGACAGCTCAGCTGGCGCGGTCCTTCGACGGAACACCCTGCTTACTGTCGCATGGGAGGCAAGGCTTCGGAGAGAAGAAAAGGCCTACTGGCCGCACGCCTCGGGATACGCGTCGCAGGTGTCCCACCACAGGTTCCAGGCGTCGTCCGTGCCGGCGGTTTCGTATACGTCGTTACGCATTTCGCACTCGTTGGTCACGACTTCGAGTGTACCGGTCGGAAACCATACTTCGAACACGGTCGGGCCCTGTGTGCCGCAGTCGTCGCGCATGAGGTCTGCGCAGTTGCCGAAGGCCACCGTGCGCCTCGTTGCGTGAAACGCATCATCGTTCGAGAGCCCACCATCGAAGGGCACGTTCCACGGGTCTTCGGTGATGCGCTCAGGGAAGTTCGCGGCCACGAAGAAGCGCACGTCACCCGGCTCGAAGCCATCGTAGGTGCCCTCCCACGCGGTGCACAAATCGGGATCGGCGCCTAGCTTGTACGGATAGGAGCCGAACAGCGCGTACCCGTAGTGCTTCACGTACACGCGGTACGTGCCGGCGCTCGCGAAGGTGTAGGTGAGGTGCGCCTGGTTCGATCCCAGCGTGGCGTGCTCGGCGAGCTTTTGAGAACCAGTGGCGTTCTTGATCTGAATCACGGCGCCGAGCAGGTTCGAGTGGGGCAACGCCCACTCCACGGCAAACATCACGCGCTGCCCAGCCTGGGCGTCGAACGTGTAGTAGTGGCCGAAGTTGCCTGCGTTCAGCACACCGGAGACGGTTTGTCTGTGGCTCAAGAGGCCCTGTGCGGGATAGGTCCACAGCGCTTGGGTGGTTTCGCCGACGCCTGTGTCCACGTCTTCCATGCCGTTGTCCATGGGCTGGCAGGCAAGCGACAGAGCGCAGAGGACGGCGAGCGCGCTCGAGCGCGCGATTTGAGAAGCGGTTGTCATGGGGGAACTCCCTTCGCGTGCAGACGGCCAGGTGGCGAACGAGTCGCCACCTCGAGGGCCCGCACACACGCGACGTGGAAGAATGTGTCTTCGCTGTGGGAGTAGGTACGCGACGCACAAACGAAAACGCATCGTCGGTGTGATGTTGCGAAAGCGCACTACTTTCGCTGCCCCGCTCCGTGCCCGCACATGGCTCGAGCGCCGATACCTATTCGGATTTGACCTCTTGCAGCGCCGTGCGTTCTCGCGCATAACATGCGCTCCCCACCCACGAGTGCTCGGTTGCCGTGCGCCGACGTGCGCCTCGAGCACGCCTCGAGGACACCCATGACAGACCGGAAGAAGGAAGAGCTGGTTCGCGAGATCGAGCAAAGGCTCGAGGCGCGCAAGATCGATCGTCGCGAGTTCGGCCGCTATCTGCTCGGCGGTTACGGCGCCGTGGTCTCCACCAGCGTGCTCGCGAGCGCAGCCGACGCGTTCTTTGCTGAGCGTGCGGCCGCCCAGGCACTTCCGCCTCATCTCCAGCACGAGGCTGTGGTGATAGGCTCCGGCATCGGCGGCTCGGTGATGGCCGCGCGTCTGTCTCGGCAGTGGCCCGGGCAGGTGTTGATGATCGAGCGCGGAAAGCGCTACGCCAAGGGCTCCTTTCCACGCTCGGCAGAGCAACTCGTCGGCGCCCTTCTGCGCAACGATCACGACGATGCACCGCGCCCCCTCCCGCTTCCCGGCGCGTCGAACGGCTTGCTCGATCTGCGCAGCTTCGACGGCATCGACGTTCTCGTGGCCAACGGCTACGGCGGCGGCTCTCTGATCTACGCGGCGGCGATGATGGAGCCGAGCATCCCCGGCTTCGATGAGAGCTGGCCGAGCACGATCAAGAAGAACGAGCTTGTGCCCTACTTCGACGTGTTCCGTAAGGTCATCCAGGCCCGTAAGGTGCCTGCGGCGACCACGCCTGAGCGCTATTTGCCGAAGGTGCCTTACTATCAGCTCGTGGCCCAGCGCACGGGCGGGCAGTCCGACCTCGTCGACGTGGGCGTGTTCTTCGGCAACGACGTCAACGACCCCACGCCCATGGGGCATGCTCAGGAGAATCTCCACGGAGCGCCGCAAACGAGCTGTGTGTACTGCGCCGAGTGCCTGATCGGCTGCAACCATCACAGCAAGAATTCGACCGACCTCAACTACCTCTACGCCGCCGAGCACTATTACGGCCTCTCCGTGCTCACCGAGAAGCGGGTCGACCGCATCGTGCCGCTCACCTCGGCGGGGCGCGAGTCGATCTGGGAAGACGGATCCAACGGCTATCGCGTGTACTTCGAGAACGCGCTCGATGGTCGCGCCCAAGAGAGCGTGACCGCACGCCGCGTGATCCTGTCGGCGGGCTCGCTCGGCACGACCGAGATCCTGATGCGCAACCGCGATCGCCATCGCACGCTTTGGCGCGTGAGTGGCCGTGTCGGCAAGGGCTTCAGCGCCAATGGCGATTTCGTGGGGCTCGTGCTGGGCGGCGAGGGTGACAATGGCCAAAGCTACGGCCCGACCCTCGTGCAGCGCGTGAAGTACGACGATCCGAAAGACCCCAGCAAGAGCTTCGCGATGGAGGACATGAGCCTGCCGCGTATCAGTGCCTTGCTCGCGACCATCTTGAGTCTGTCCCAGCAGGCGGGCTCGCCGTGGGCCGAGGTGTGGAAGCTCGTGCAGAACGCCTTCGGCGAAGACGAGAGCGGCAAGAACACGAACTTCTCGGCAGTGGTGTTCGTGGGCAAGGACGCGAGCAATGGCGAGTTCTCGCTTTCGTGGAAGGGTGGCCTGCGTCTTTCCTGGTCGTACTGGGATAGCCGGGCCCTGTTCGATCGCATCATCGACAAGCTCGACGAGTTCAAGCGTGCGGTGAATGCCCAGCTCGCCATCTACCTGCCGACGTACGTGTGGCCCCTGCGCCGAAACTTCACCGTGCATCCACTGGGTGGCTGTGCGCTCGGCACGAGCATCTTCCGTGGCGTGACCAGCGCTTCGCGTAGCGAGCTGGGGCGCGTCTTCGGCTACGCCAACCTCTACGTGGCCGACGGCTCGCTCGTGCCCTCGGCCCTCGGTGCCAACCCTTCGCTCACCATCGGCGCGCTCTCGGAGATGGTGGCCGAGGGCATCACCGGAAGGGCGCCGAGCCCGGAGCTCTGACTCGGCGCGATGACACCCTGGCTGCCTGCGCTGGCCTGGGGCTTCGAATCGATGCAGAGTTCGAGGCCTATGCGTGCGGTGGTGGGGCTCGGGGTCGTGGTGCTGTCGTGGCTGTGTGCGCTGTGCGCGCCGGCGCGAGTCAGCGCTGATCCCTTTCACTCTCAGGCGCTCCCGCTCGGGCAGCGCGCGCTGGGCATGGGGGGGGCTTTCACGGGCCTCGCGAACGACGCCTCGTCGGCCTACTACAATCCAGCGGGCTTGGCCTGGATCGCGGACAGCGCCATGTCGGCGAGCCTGACCATCAACGCCTTCGATCGGCGCACCATCGACGATGGCTACCGCACGCGCATCGGCGACCGAACCCTCGAGCACGAGTCCGAGCCGAGCTTGCCGGTGTTCGTCACGCTGGTGAAAAAGGTGGGGCGAAAGCATCGCGAGCTCAAGCGCAGGCACGCGGTGGCGCTGTCCACGTTCACCATCGATGAACGCAGGCTCGACTTCGACATCGAGCTGCGCGGCACGGCAGCCGGCGACGACATCGAAGACACGTTCTCGGCTTCCCGCCAGGACAGTACGGTGTGGAACGGTCTGTCCTATGCGTTTCGGGTCTCGGAGCGTCTGTCGTTCGGCATGAGCGCCTTTCTCAGCACCACTCGTACGCGCTTCCACCAGGAGCACATCTCCGTGGTGCTGGGAGACCTCAACACGAGCACCGGTGGCTATGCGAGCCGCAGCGGATTGTGGGAGAGCTACCGAGCCCAGAATCAGGTGCGCAACATGGTGATGCGCTTTGGCGTTCTGTACGAGACCGACGACGAGCTTCGCCTCGGGCTGATGTTTCAGCCGCCCAGCATCCACTTGAATGGGATCGCGAGCGTGCGCGCGCGCAAGCTCATGCTCGACGGGCTCGGGATGCCCCCGTCTGGGATGTTCACGAATGCCTCGCAGCGAGGGCTCTCCGCACATCATCCCCTGCCGTGGGAGGTGCGTCTCGGCGGCAGCTACCAGCCGCTCCCGTGGCTCACGGTCGCGCTCGACACGAGTCTGTATGGCAAGGACGGCACGAAGAGCTCGCCCGTGGTGGCCATCGGCCCGCGCGATCCCGATCCGGAGACGGGGGTGGTGCCCGAGGCGGGGGCCTTTGCCGTCGAGACCTGGTATCGCCACATGATCGCCAATGTCTCGATGGGCGCAGAAGCGGTGCTCAACGAGACGGTCGCCCTGCGTGGCGGGTTGTTTACGAGCCTGTCCTCGGCGCCGGACGTGCCGCGCGTCAGCGCCACCTACGTCTCGCCCGACGTGCATCGCTTGGGCGGCGCGTTCAGTGTGGGCTACGTGGCGAACGGTTACGATCTGTCCTTGGGTCTCGCGGGCCTGTTCGGTTTCGGAGATGCGCTCGCGTACGACGTAGATGCTCCGGGCGAAGAGGCCTACCGGCGCACGGGCATCACCGATCGGACCCTGTTCTTCTTCTTGAGCGGTGCCAGAAGTGCGGTTACCAAGCTCGCGTCCACGGCCGACAAGAAACTTCAGGAAATTCGTCGCGAGATGGAGGCCGAGGCGGCGCGCGAGGAGCGCGAAGAGCGCCGGCAGCGCGCGAAGCAGAAGCGCGACTGATCGCTCCGCGCTCCGTTTACGGATTCAGCGGCGCGCGGTCGTCGCGTGCACGTGGGCGAGAGCCCGGCGCAGCGCTTTGAGCGTCTTGCGCGAGGCCTTTTCGTTCTCGTGGGAGAGAACGGCGGAGGGTAAGGGTACCTTAGGCTCGATCAACAGCTGAAACGCAACTTCGGTGTGCGCGGTGTCGATGGGGGTGAGCTCCCAGCGCGCCTCCAACAGGCGGACGTTTCCTTTCATCATCTTGGCTTCGATGGTGCGTGTGCCGCCGCGGACCTTCCTCGGGCCCATCTTCACCTGCGCCCACAGCGTGACCGTGCCCAACGCGACGAGCGCCTCCATGTACACGATGGCGCTGCTGCCCCGCTGAGACAGTACCCTCGATACCTGAAAATGCGGCAGGAACGTGTGGTACTGGGCGTAGTCCTCGACGACCTCTTGCACCTTGTCGACGGGAGCCTCCACCACCGCCTCGGCGCGTCCCCAGCGCACGGCGGTGCGCGGATGGGGCAACGACCTCACGCGGATGGGAGCTTCCGCCGCGGGCGCCGTAGCGGATGGCGCCTCTGCGCTGACCAGGCTCGCGCTCGGGTCTAGCAACAGGCCCGCGCACAACACTGCCGCTGTGCCGAAAGCTCGCATCTCAAGTTGAGTCTAGCGCACGACCGCTGCGCCGATAGGGCGAATGTGCGCCGCTTGCCCGCGCCCGAGGCGCGTATCGCGATGGTGTGTCTTCTCCGCACGCCCCCAGACGCGGTCTCGAGCAAAATTCGACACCCCGTATCGAAAACCTCGGACGGGCCTCCAATACGCACGCAGTCGGCGTTCGCGGTCGACGGTTGGAGGTTCGATGAAGAGATTCGAGCAGCCGCCCCCGAAGCTTTGGGGGGCGTCCATGGCCATTGCAGTCTGCACCCTGTTCACACAGAGCTCAGAGGCGCAGTTCACACCCATCAAGTCCACAGT
>CAYNOM010000015.1:19979-24171 GCA_964398415.1 uncultured Polyangiales bacterium
ATCGGCAACATCGGCAACAAGATCCCACGCTGCACGACGCCCAGCGTCAACCAGTGTCTCGATCAGAGCTTTCTCGAAAGCTTCTGTGGACAGCTCGCGCAACGCCCCCAGTCCGATGGACTCAGCCAGTGCGAGCACATCGTGGCAGAGGCTGCCAGCGACCACGGCGCGGGCTACACGGCGGACGGTGATGACCGCCGCATTCCGGCCAACTATTCGGCCATCACCTTCGACGGCGGCGACGCGAACTACGCGGGGCTCGTGCAGCTTCAGCGTCTCGCGGCGCGAAATCCCGCATACCGCCCGCAGTACAGTCGCGTGCTCACCGGCTTCGCGTCCGATCGTGGCGCGGTGAAGAGCTGTCAGGAGTACGTCTATCAGCGCAACTGGGATTACGAGCGCTTTCGCTACGAAGCGGAGCGACTCGGCGACGACCGCATGGCGGTGGCTCGACTGGCTCTCGATCGTGGCATCCTGACGCGCGAGCTTCGCACCTACGACGGAACTCGTGCGCCGCAGCTCGGCTGGGTGGCGCGTGCTCGCGCCAAGAATGGGCTCTTCGAGGGGAGCTTGCCCGAGCTCACCTACACCCCCGATCTCGCTCGCGGCCGCGCCGAGCCTCCTTACGCGTTTGCCGATGCTGAGGTCGAACGAAAGATTCGGGCGCGTCCGCGCGGTTATGCCGGCGACCTCGCCTGGCACGGTGAGATGGTTCGTGCGTTGCGCGGCCATAGCAACGAAGACTTCGCCCGCGCCCACAGCGTTGTGCGTCGCTACAAGAAGCTCGTGAACGAGATCCGCCTGCTCGGTGACGAGCTCACGCAGCGGCTCGGCGCGGTGTGCGGTGGCGGTCTGCCCGGCGGCATCGCCGAGATCCAGTGCTTCCGCTCTGGTCGCATGTCCGAGGCGGTCGCAGCCCACAACGCACGTGCGCGCCAGCTGCACGAAGAGCTCGAGCAGACGCTGATCGAGGCCGATGGCATGGGCTGCCTCGAGTCGACCGGCACTTCCGTGTGCGATTGGCAGCCGCAGCTCCTGCTCGAGCAACTCGGGGCGGTGGTCGAGCCGGCCATGGAGCGCGAGTTCCTCGACTGCGTCGCCTTCACGGGTGACGACTTCGGTCCTCGTTCACGTGTGCGCACCTTCGACGATCGCGACTGGACGGGCCGTACCATCGACATGGAGGGCTTCATGGCCCGCACTCGCGAGGTGATCGCGGATGTCGCCCGCTTCGTCGTGCGTGAGCCGGGTGAGACGCCGGTGCTCGGTGAGACCTACTCAGACTTCACGCTGATCGGCAGCCCCACGGCCGGCGCGGTGCTCGACTACAGCTTCGGCTGGGAGCTGAGCGATCTGGCGGCCGGGCGCTCGCTGTGCGAGATGGATGCTGCGATTCGCGCATCCTTCCGCGCGGGGACGAACTTCGATCCCGCGGCGGCCGAGACCGGCACGGGGCCCCGCTTCCGCGATGGCGAGAGCGCGAACATCATCGACTTCACGGGTCGCGTGAGCTCGGACTCCGACAGCGCGAATCTCGTGCTCGACCACGATCTGTCGGTGGCGGGCATCGACATCTATCGCGACCTGCGCACCGAGATCCCCATCGAGTTCACGCTGGTGAACGAGCGTACCTCCGTGGGGACACGCGATCTCGACGTGCGCGATGACCCCGAGGCGCGCGGTCGCTCGCGTGAGGGCTTCGGCATCTACAAGGAAGGCAAGCTGATCGAGATCCGCGGCTTCGTCACCGTGCTCGGCTTCCTTCGTGTGAACCTTGCCGCCGGCGTGGGCGGTGAGATCGGCGTGAAGTTCAAGCTCAAGGCGGGCGCGAAGCGCAACCCCGACTGCACCATGGGCGATCCCATGTTCTTGATCCGTGCCGGCGTCGAGGTCGAGCCCTACACCGCAGTGGAGGGCTTTGCCGAGGTGTCTCTCGATGCGGCGGGCATCATCGGAGTCGGCCTGCGCGCCGAGCTGACCTTGGTGGGCGCGTCTTTGCCCTTCAACGCGGGTTTCTCGATCGGACCCAGCCAACGCGGGCCTGCCATCGATCTCTCCGCGGTGGTCGATGCCGACCTGCGCTTCAAGCTCAAGCTGCTCAACGGCGAAGTGAAGCTGCTCGTGACGAGCTTCCTCGACAACATCCTGCCTGGCTTGCCCGTCACGGTGCCGCTCTTCTCGTGGGACGGCATCGTGGTGGAGGAGCCCATCTTCACCACCCGCGAGCGCGTCTTCGATCTGGAGATCGCGCGCCTCGCGATCTGACTAGAAGCCGCGCTCTTCGCCTGAGGGGCGCGGCATCGAACGACACGTGTGTAAGCTCTTGGGAGATCTGAGTATGTCGCGCAAGACCATCCTGTTCAGCTCTGCCGTCATCACCACGGCCCTGTTCGTGTTCGCCTACCTGTGGCTCGGACCGTCGAGCACACCCGCCGCGCGCAGCATCACGCTCGCGGTCGGTGACGAGCGCGTCTATGAGCTCGCTTGGACGAGCAAGCAGAAGACGCTCCTCGAGGGAGGCGGCGAGGGCAAGACCATCCCCGTGGAGGCGGCGCTCACGTTCGACGCCACGTGGGTGCTGCAGGTGCTGCGCGCGACTCCCGAGGGCTACCTGATTTCGGCCCGCTTCGTCGAGGTGGGCCAGGGCAAGCTCGAAGCCATGGGACAAGACCTGCTCGCGGGTGGCTTCGATCTGACCCGAGATGAGGTGTTCTTCGAGCTGTCGAGGCGAGGCCAGATCGGAGAGCTCCAGTTTGGAAAGGACACGAGCGATCTGTACCGCGATCTCGTTCAAGGGCTGTTGATGCAGGTGCAGGTCGTGCTCCCCAGCGCCGACGAGTCGCGCTGGAGCGAGAGGTTGCCCGGGCCCCACGGCGCGGGTGAGGTGTCGTTCGCGCTGCGCGAGGCGGGCGAGATCGAGCGCGTGCGTAAGGGGTACGAGCTTCTGACCTCGCTGCCGGGCGGAAGCGAAGGACGAGACGTTCAGCTCGACGCTCGGGCCACCTTCGCGCTCGATGATTCAGGCTACTTTTCGACCGTCCGCGACGCCGAATCGATCACGGTGTCGAAGGCAGGCAAAACCCGCCTCGAAGCTTCATCGCAGCTCGATCTCGAGCTCATCGAGCGCCGCCGGGCGACGTCGAAGCGCGTCATGCCGAGTGCCGTCGAGGGCCGCGCGTTGAGCGACCGTGGACCGTCCGAGCAGGCAGAGCGAAGGTTGCTTCAGGCACGCGCGCGCAAGATCTCGATCGAGAGCCTCGAGAGCCTGGTGCTCGCTCATCCAGATGGCGCGATCCCAGACAAGGGTCAGCTCGCCTGGCGCATGGCGGCGCTCTTGCGTCTTCATCCCGAGCTGTGCGAGCGCCTCGTCTCTCTGTTCAAACGCGACGAGCTCAATGCCCGGGCGCGCGGGTTCGTGATGGATCTGCTGGTCGCTTCCGGCGATGCTGCCGCGCAGGCCGCGCTGCGCACGATTCTTACTAGCGAGGAAGCCCGTGGCGACGGTGACGCGTACGGTCTGTACATGCAACGTCTGTCGCTGCTCGAGCAGCCTGAGGCGGACACGCTCGCGTTCCTCGAAGAGCGCTACGACGTCGCGCGCGAAGGCGAGGACCGAGAGCTGAGTCACAGCACGCTGATGGCCCTGGGTGCGGCCACGGGCAAAGCGCGGAAGAGCGGCGACGACGACCTCGCCGAGGCCTACGAAGAGCGGCTCTTGCGTGAGCTCGAGGGCGCCGAGACGAGCTCGGACTCGGCGGTGCGGCTACGGGCGCTCGGCAACACGGGTGATCCGAAGCACGTGCAGACCATCACCGACTACGCAGCTCACGAAGACAGCGAAGTGCGGCACGCGAGCGCGCGTGCGCTGTATCAGGTGGCTTCGCATCCAGAAGCACGTGCGACGCTCGTGGCCCTGAGCCGTGACCCCGCCGTCAACGTGCAGGCCGCCGCGCTGCAGGCGCTTTCCAACGCCAAGCTCGGTCGGGAAGAGCTGAGCTCGCTGCAGCAGGCCTTACAGAGCGGCCAAACCCGCACCGAGCTCGACGGCATGGTGCTGAACCTGGTGGCTAGCCAAACTGGCAACGAGGACGTCAAGGCCGAGCTACTCGAGACGGTGCTTTCACGTCACGCCGGTGACGCTCGGCTCGAGGCGCGCGTGCGCGCCATGCTGCGCAAGCAGGACGTGCTCTGA
>CAYNOM010000016.1:0-4958 GCA_964398415.1 uncultured Polyangiales bacterium
GCAAACACTACCCCTCGGATGAACCGGCACGGCGCGCGAATTGGGATCAGTAGTGTTAGGGCGCCGAGGTCCAGCGGTCGCACACACTCAGATGTATACGGCCCATTCGAGTTAGCCCAAGTGGACACTTTGTGGCGCTTCGCTAGGGGGCGCGAGATTCGTCTTGGCAGGGCACACAGCGAGCCCACCCCACGTTCCGTGGGCTCGTCAGCAGGACCTCGTTCGGCACCAGCACCATACGAGGACGGTCGCCGCAGCCGCATGCGGTGTTTCCGTCGTGCCCCGCAGCAGGCAGAGAGAATTGGGTTCCGTGGTTGCGGCCTATGCTCCCGGCGGTAAGGCTTGGGTCATGAAGAAGCGCATCTTGTCCTGCCTGCTGCTCGCTCTCGGACTCCAAGCGTGCTCGGAAGACGCCACACGGATCTCGGACGCCGGCGCCAGGATGTACCCAGACGCATCGGGAGACGGCGGCGGCTCCTACGCTTTGATCGAAGAAGAGGACTACCCGCAAGCCCTGAGCGACGCTATCGCCAAGCGCTACGAGCGTTGCTGTCTACAGGCTGGACTGACCTTCACCGCGTCCTGGCCTCCGATTGTCGCGCCTGATCCGAGCGCAGGGGCCCGCTACGATCGTGAAGCCGGCTCGCTGTGCGTGGCGGAGATTGCGCGCGAGGCGTGCAGTTTGCAGAAAGACCCGGGACCTCCTCGTAGCGCAGCTTGTGCGAGCGTGTGGACGGGGGGCTCGCGCGCGATCGGCGCTCCGTGCAAGACCCATTGGGAATGCGCGCCTTCGCCGCGTGCGGGAGGGATTGTCGACTGTTCGGTCTATCTGACGGCAGATGGCTTGAGTGACGATGGTACGTGCTACGAGCTAACGTTCCTGGCCGACGGCGAAAGCTGTACGGGGATCTACACCGACCCGCGGTGCGTATACCCGTCGCTCTGTCATCCCGAGCAGAAGCGCTGCGTCAAGCCTGCGGCCCTGGGCGAGCCGTGCCCGACCTCACCCCAACTCGCGGATACCTGCGAGCACGGTGCGGTCTGCGATCGTCGGGGAACCAAGCGATGCGTCGCACCCACGCCGGTCGGCTCCGCCTGTGAAGCCGTAGAGCAGTGCGAAAGTCTTGCCTGTCGTGGCGGCATCTGCCGCGAGCCGCTGGAGGCTGTCCCAGTGTGCGACCGCGATCCGTCGTAAGGCACATCGATGCCATGCCGAGGCCGAAAGGCGCGGCGGAGCCGCGATGCCAGCCGCTCAGCGAGTCGCTCGAGCGTCTTTCATGCAGGCGGCTCTGTGCGGTGATCCGTGCCCTCGCCGGCGGTGATGAACAGGGCGGTCGTCGGCTCGCGCACCTCGGCGGTGTGCCAGACGCCACGGGGATTGATCGCGGCCTGGCCCGGGCCGAGCTCGGTGCGCACGCGCTTTGCGTCGACGATCTGCACCAACGTCAGCTTCCCCGCGACGACGAGTACGAGCTCTTCACCCTTTGGGTGCATCTCCCACGTCGACCAGTCTGTCGCGAAGGTGTGCAGCGATACGAGCCGTCCCTCGACACCATCGCGCGCATGCTCGCGGCCATAGCGCTCGTACCACGCCATCGTCCCGTCGAAGGGCGGCAGCGTCTCGCAGCGGGCTCCTAGACCGAGGTGTACCGGCACCTTGCTCAGATCGAATTTGCTCATGGCGACGCGGACTATATCGCAGGTGGCGCCGCGAACGCCGCGAACGTCAGGTCAAGGGTTTCGCTCATGGAGCGCTCGGCACGAACGTTGCTGTCAGTTGCTGCAGAGGACGCGGTCGCACGGCGACGGGAGGAATCAATGAAAGCGCTCTGCTGGCACGGGACTGGGGATGTACGCATCGATAGGGTGGTTGATCCGACGATTCAGGAACCGACGGATGCGATCATCAAAGTCACTTCGAGCGGCATATGCGGCTCGGACCTTCACCTCTTTGATGGATTCATGCCGACCATGGAAAGTGGGGACATCCTTGGCCATGAGTCCATGGGGGTGGTCGTAGAGGTTGGTCAGGCAGTCACCAAACTCAAAAAGGGTGATCGGGTGGTGGTGCCATTCACCATTGCCTGTGGTGATTGCTTCTTTTGTCAGAAGACACTCTTCTCCTGCTGCGATCGCTCCAACCCCAATGCGAAGATGGCAGAGAAGGCCATGGGCCATTCTCCGTCGGGGCTGTTCGGATTTTCGCACATGCTAGGTGGATTTCCCGGAGGGCAAGCGGAGTATCTACGAGTTCCGTACGCGGACGTGGGGCCGATCAAGATCGAGTCAGGTCTCTCCGACGAGAAGGTGCTGTTCTTGTCCGACATCTTTCCCACCGGCTACATGGCTGCGGAGAACTGCGGAATCGAGCCCGGTGATACGGTCGCTGTTTGGGGCTGTGGGCCTGTAGGTCAGTTCGCAATCAAGAGCGCCTGGATGCTCAAGGCAGCGCGCGTGATCGCCATCGATCGCGTGGCAGAGCGGCTCCGGATGGCGCGCGAGCTCGGCGCGGCGGAGACCATCAATTTTGCCGAAGAAGACGTTTACGATCGGCTACAGCAGATGACCAAGGGTCGCGGGCCTGATCGCTGCATCGACGCAGTGGGCTGCGAGGCGCATGGCACCGGCACCATCGACGCGGTCATGGACAAAGCCAAAGCCGCAGTTCACCTGACGACGGACCGAGCGCACGTGCTGCGGGAGGCGATCATGTGCTGTCGCAAGGGCGGAACGATCTCCGTACCGGGCGCCTACGTGGGCGCTCCCGACAAGATCCCTTTCGGCGCTTTCATGAACAAGGGTTTGACCATGAAGTCCGGCCAGACCCATATGCAGCGTTACCTGAAGCCCTTGCTGGCCAAGATCGAAGGCGGAGAGATCGACCCGTCCTTCGTGATCACCCACCGCGTAAAGCTTCAAGATGCACCGGCTGCGTACAAGACGTTTCGCGACAAGAAGGACGGTTGCGTCAAAGTCGTCCTGCAGCCGTAGAAGGTCTTTACTCCGCGTTCGCAGTGACGCTGGCATCGGCGGGCGCGCGTGAAAGATTTGCCGTTGCCGGGCCCGTGAGGACCTCCCCGCGGCGCGCAAAGCGAGATCCATGCAGCGGGCAATCCCAGGTGCCCTCTGCGGCGTTCCAATGCACCACGCCACCGAGGTGCGGACAACGCGCCGAGCACTCGTGCTGCACGCCGTTGTCGCCGCAATACACCGCGACGCGATGTATGCCTCGCCGTTCGACGGTGCCACGTCCATGCTCCCTGTGATTCTCGGACGGACGAACCCAGTCGGCGTACTGGAGAGCCACGTTGACGTTCTCGCGCACGAATTCACGCAGCGCAACGGGATGGGTGATCTTGCGCGACGGATCATAGAGCCGGTGCCAAGGGTTGTCGCGCATCGTGAGGAGGTCGGTGATGAGTAGCCCAGCCAGCGCGCCATGGGTGATGCCATTGCCGGAATCGCCGGTGACCACATACATGTTGCGCGCTGCACCGGGATTTCTGCCGATGAACGCGAGGCCATCCGCAGGCTCGAGCACCTGGCCTGACCACTGAGACCTCAGCTCTCCCGCCGTGGGAAAGCGCGAACGTGTCCAGTCGAGCAAGCGCTGCCAGCTCTGCGCCGGATCGCGTTCCTGGCCGACTTTATGGTCCTCGCCCCCCACGAGCAGAAGGTTGTCATCGACGAGGCGTAGATAATGGTAAGGGTCTTCGAGGTCCCAGTACAGACCACGCTCCACGAACCCAACAGGGATCTCCACAGCGATCATATAAGTTCGATAGGGCGCCTGCTTCGAGTGGATCGCAAACAGATCGTTGATCGGTGTATTGGTCGCAACTACCACCGACGACGCACGCACTCGATCCCCACCTCGCAGGTGTACCAGCGCAGGCTCGCCCTCCTCGATGCTTTCCACGTGCAGCCCCGTGCACAGCTCCCCACCTAGCCCGCGAATCGCTCGCGCTAGACCCTGCAGGTAGGCCATGGGCTCGAATTGGGCCTGATCGCGAAAGCGCAGGGCTGGGCCCGTGGTGAAGGAGAGCGGTGCCCGGTCGATCATGTCCACGGTCAGGCCCGCCCGCTGTGCAGCGGCCAGTTCGGCCTCCAAGATGTGCACATCTTGCTGCACATGAGGACGCGCAAACAAGTAGCCATCCACATGAACGGCGTCGCATGGGATCTGCTCACGCTCCGCGATGGCGAAGATGTCTTCGATGGCGGCGCGATGGCTCTCGGCCGCAAGCCGGGCCCCGTCCCTTCCGTGAACGCGCTCGAGCACATGGAAGTGATCGTCAAGCGCGTTGGAAAGATGGGCACTGGTGCGGCCTGTCTCACCCCCTCCAATAGGTCCCTTGTCTATTACCAATACAGAGCGCCCCGCACGCAAGGCATGGTAAGCCACCGAGAGCCCGCTGATGCCTGCCCCGACGATCACCACGTCGTAGTCTCGGCGCTCGAGCTTCAGCGAGGCTTGTTCGGGCGAATGATCGGCGTACCACAGGGGCACGCTGTAACCGGCTTTGGAGGGCTGAGACATGTCCATGGGGCCGACAATGCGAGCGGCGTGCCAATCTACGCCGCAATCTGCGCAGACCGCGCGGGCAGTACACTGCGTCGCGGCGCGGTCTGGTTTAACCGCGAAGCCACGCAAGTCGCGAGGCGTCGGGCGAGGCCCGTTCGTGGATCACGGTGGGACGATGACTGATCGGCCCCGCGCCTTTTGCCCCACTAGCGCGCTTTTTGGCCCCACTACTCACTACGTCGGGTGTCCGAGAGCGTACGGCTGAGGATTGCTCGCCGACTGCGAGGTGGTCCACGTCTTGCTCCAATCATTCTGGGCGGGATACGATGACCGAGATCGGAGGAAGCATGGCGGTTAAGAAACAGGCTCCTGCCAAGAAGGCTCCTGCCAAGAAGGCTCCTGCCAAGAAGGCTCCTGCCAAGAAGGCTCCTGC
>CAYNOM010000016.1:5058-13537 GCA_964398415.1 uncultured Polyangiales bacterium
CAAGCGGGCGACAAAAAAGGGGCCTGCCAAGGGTGCCAAGAAGGTTGGGAAGACCCTGAGAGAGGCCGCGAGTACGGTCTTGGGGTGGTTTTCCGGCGGCGCTGAGAGCGACGGGGGTCGCGAATCCACCACCCAGAAGTGACTCTGTCGTGCGCGCGGCCGTGCCCGAGAGAAGGGCGTTTCGCAGCGTGAAAGGCCACAGCCGGTCGCAGGGATTTGTGGGTCGGCGACATGTAGCGTCTAGCACGAGGCTTCTGAGGCACGCGTGTGTGGTGCACTACAGCGCGTCGAGAGCGCGTGGTGGTTGCCCTACATCACAAGGGCTTCCTCGTGCTGAAGCCCCCGCACCACGTTCATACCGAGCGCTGAGACATCCTATGCGTCGTCGTGTTTTCCCTAACCTCCTTGCTCCGCTGATCCTCGCAACCGCGTGCAGCGGCGATTCTGATGGCGCCACCGGGGCTGGCTCGGGCGGCGCAAACGGCGCTGCCGATGACGGCGGTGTGCTGTCCTCTGGAGAGGGCGGCGCCGGCGGCGGAAGTGGTGGTGGTGCAAGTGGGGGCGAAAACGCAGGGTCCAACGGGCCCGTGTGCCAGTCGCTGAAGCGAAACGCCGCCAAGATCACGCCCAACATCCTGATCGTGCTCGACCGCTCGAACAGCATGGCCATGGACGTGGCGGGCGAGACGCGCTGGAGCGGATCCGTCAAGGCGGTGCGCACCGTCGCGAGCGAGCTCGACGACGTGATTCGTTTCGGCCTCTTGACCTTTCCGTCCGGCAACCGCCCCTCGAGGTACATCTACACCGTCGGCTCGAAGCCCGACATGGTGGGTCCGCTATGCGGCGTCGATGCCGTCGACGTGGGCGTGGTGGACGCCGCCTCTTCAAAGATCGACAGCGCTCTCGAGGGGCGCCTGCCCGGGGGAATGACGCCTACCGCTCGGGCCCTCGGGCTCGTGCGAAAGGCGCTTCAGGCCGCCGCCTCGGACGACCCGGATGCCAAGGACTACGTCTTGCTCGTCACCGACGGCGCGCCCAACTGCAGCGAGGCCTACGTGAGCGCCCTCGAAGCCTGCGAGCAGGCGATCGCAGCGGGCTCGGACAATTGCGTCAAGGCGCTGCCAGAGGAGCCGGAGAGCGACATCGAAGCCACGGTCGCGGCGATCGCCTCGCTCGCCAAGGACGACATCCAGACGTACGTGGTGGGCTTTCAAACCGTGGGCGTGGCCAATCTCGACAGGATGGCTAAGGCCGGCGGCACAGGCGAAGCGACCCATCGATCCGTCGAGACCGGTGAAGAGCTGCTCGACACGCTGCGTGAGATCACGGGCATCGCCGCTTCGTGCGCCTTCAAGTTGGACCAGCCGATCAGCGATCCTGAGTACGTCAGCGTCAAGGTCGACGGTAAGCCGCAGCGTTACGGAACAGACTGGTCGCTGGACGGTGACAAGCAGACGATCACGATCCTCGGCGAGGCCTGCGATGCGCTGCAGACGGGTGCCGGCGTGGTGGAGGTGAGCGTGGAGTGCGAGCCTGTTGTGGTGCTCTAGCGGCGCCGCTCGGGCGGTTTCACTCAAAACGCTCCGCGCAGCGCGAGGACACCGCCCCGGCGGTCGTCGCTGACCGACAGGCTCGGACGCACGTCGTGAAGACCCCGCGTGAAGCGTCGCCGGGCCGAGGTGTGGTTGGCCCAGACACCGCCTCCGATGCCGCCGATGAACGAGAGGGCCGGGATCGTGAAGACGGCGACCTCGGTTCGGGGTGCGAAGAGCACGGGCGTGAGGCCGACGGCGGCGCCCGCGACCATGCCCCCAAGGGAGCCGACGAGCGTGGCTCCGTAGGCCGCGTCGACGCCGCGGTTTTTCCCCGCGCGCTGGACCGCCGCCGAGGTGACGATCGGGAAGGCCAGGGTGGTGACGGCGATGCCGCCGAACGCCCGAGGAAGGCCGCAGGCGAGTGCACCGCTGCCACTCGGGCACGCGGCGAGGCTCGCCATCGTCAGCGCGATGCCAACACCGGAGGTGCCGGCACCGGCGACGGCCCCCCACGCCCATTGCCTGCCGTTGGCGCGCGCGACGGCGTCGTCGACGGAACCAGGCGCTGCGGGTACGGGGAGGCAGAGCGACGGCCGCGGTCAGGGCGCGTTGATGAAGCGGTCCACAGAGGTTCCTGCTGCCGGCAGCACCAGATGAGTTGCCGGCAGACTTGGGCCGAAGTAGTTCTGCGGAATGTTCCCGAAGATCAGACTCGGCGGCTGCTGGGGCTGTCTACGCGAGTCGACTTCCATCGCGGCCGATGGGTTGTAGGTGAGCGCGGCTTCCAGCAGAGAGCTGGCTCGACGCCCCGACCTGTCATCGGCGTGGCACGAAAGACAGAACGCATTCGCGTGGCTGTCGGGGCGAGGAGCACCAGCCACGAGTGGGCCCTCGGGGAACAACAGCGGGTCGCGCACCGACACCACTCCGGTAGGCAGCCGGTTTAGGTCCATCCAGCCGTCTTGGTTTCTGTTGTGGTCGAAGCACAGGTAGTTGGTGAACTGATCTCGACCATTGAGGGCGGTCCTCACTCCTGCATGGAATGCGGAGGGGTACCGACTCGCCTCGCTGCGCAGGGCCGTGCTTGCGTTGCTCTGAAGGCCCACGAGCGATCCAAGCGCGTGGTTGCAGATGACCTCGTAGCTCATGTTGTGGCTCGCTCCGATGACCTTGAAGTCATCCAGCCATCCAGCAAACGCAGGAGTGTTGGCGCTGCCCCGGCCAAGCCATAGATCGCCCGGCCCCATGCGCAAGAGACTCAGCCTTCCTGTGTTGTTCCAGTCCCAGGCGAGCATCCCATCGCGGAAAAACTCCACTCGCGAGCTGCCGGCACTCACTCGAAACCCGAGGTGACTGTAGTCATTGGCCGGCAGCGGTTGAGCCAGCGTGTGCGTCTGGCGTTGCCCGCTAGCGGTCACATAGCTGAGCTGGCTCAAGCCGCGAAGCTCAATGGCGGAACCATCCGGAAACTGCATGAGTCGACGGTAAGTCCCGTCGTTCCCGAATCGTGGATCGACGAAGATGCCCACATACCAGGTCTCATTGGCCATGTTGACGGGTTGACCGGTCGGAATCCTGTAGCGAATGCCGCCCGTCGGTTGCGCGTAGAAGCCCTTGCCGCGCACGCCACCGAGGGCCACTTCCTCCACGCGACCCGCACCCTGCACCTCGCCGTAGGCCGGCGTGCGGTAGCGCTTCGTACCCGCGCCATTCTGGATGGCCTGCGGGCGCACCTCGAATCGCGCTCGGCTGCTCAGGCGCACCGATTGCACCATCTCCGACGTGATCAAGACGTGCGGATCGATCCAGTCGTCGAAGGCGACGACGTCCGTGGCCTTACCGTTGTTGACGTACCACGCGACATCGCGCGGCACGCTCGGCTTCATTTGCGGCAGGTAGTTGAGCTTGCTTTCGAGCGAGTCGATGAACGCGCTGTTGCCTGACGCTCCAGGTGCCTTTCTTGGGTCGCTGTCGTCGAGATTGTCGCGACCATTTCCGATACGGACCCAACCATTCGCGTCCGAGTAGTACTTGACCTCTCGGTGTGCCGCGTCTGGGCTTCGTACGCCCCAGTCCGTGTTGTTGAGCATGTTATCGAGCAGAATGGTGCGCCCCTGCGTCCATTCGCCGGCGACAGACACGCCGCGCTGATTGCCGCTATCCTCCATCGAGTTGGAATTGGCGGGAATGGCCTGAGTGCAGCCGGTTCCCGGCACACAGCGTACCAGCCAGTCCGAACGTGAAGGGTTCCGATCGATCAGCGTCGAGTTCATCCACACGAAGAAGATGTTGTCACCTTTCGAATCCACCCAAGGGTAGGTAATCCCGGTTTCTGCGCCGTCAGGGATGACCGACCCTTCGCCGTCAGTCCACGGGTAGCGCGCAAAACCGTACCTCTCGCGTATGGCGCGATGATAAGGCGCATGGGTGATGGGATACGGATTGGAAAAGCGCGTCTCGTCGCACGGCGGGGCGCTGGAATCGGAATACGCGTAGATCATGTTCCGGTTGCCAGAAAAGGAGCGACCGGCATCGTCCCGCCAGGTGAGCGGCGCATTCGAAACGCGTGCGACCAGCAAGTGACCATCTGCTGTGATCATGCTCTCGAGCACGTCGGTCACGGTGGGCCAGATGACCCCTCGATTGGGCGTGCCGGGTGTGATGCTCGCGATCGACGCGCTGGCCGTCTTCGGATTGCGAACCTCCACCGTGATCCTCGTGCCCCACAGCTCCATGCGATTGTATCGGGTGTTTCGAAAAGGGGTGATGACCTTGAGGTCGTAGCAGTCGTTGCGACCGCCCGTTCCACACGTCCTTGGGTTACGGCCCGGGTCGCACAGCATCGAGTGGATCGACGCCCCCGGATCTGTCCCCCCCACGAATTGCCCCATCCGAAGTCTCACGGGGTTTGTGTTCGAAAGGATGGTCGCGCCGTTCGCGGACCCGAGGAGCGACGTGCCGACTTTCTCGGGTGCGTTGAGGAAGAATCGATACGCCGCAGAGTTTCGACTGCTGCTGCTCGTTTTGGTCTGCAAAGCGACGCGACCATCGTGAGAGGTTCTGTATGGAGGAATGTGAGGACGCGTGAAGCGCCGATTCTCGATCATCGAGACGTTGCGCATTCCGGAGACAGAGGGCCTCGGTGGGAGCGAGCTGTTCGGGAGCGCCTTGTCGGCGAGTGTCTCTCCGACACCGGCATCGTCATCGACTCCGTCGGCGCCGACCTCCTCGGTTGCGTCGAAGCTGACACAAGCAGAGCTGAGTAGCATGACGGATAGCGCGCAAGCGCGGGTGTTGTCCTTCAGTCGTTGCATGTGAAGGCCCTTTCCTCAATAGAGTGACCCCCCTCCCTGTTCGGGAGGCGGCCCTACCATCGGCGCGAGCCATCCCGGCGCGAAGCTATGTGGAACACAAGTCAGCAGACCCGCAATGATCCTCAAGGTGTCGCGGAGCGCGATCGTGAAGCTAATATCGTGGTTCGCTTCACGGCCGAGGGGAGCTGTAACCTTCTCGGGTGTGGATCGCCGTTCCGCGCGTACCCGTGCCGAGCCCGCCACAGCGTTATCCCCGGGTGGGAGACGGGACGCCGAATCGCTGGCGCAGCAGTGATCTCGAGTGTTGTGGCACCTCCAACGAGTCTGCACACGCCACGTCAGTCACGAGGGCGTCCCCATACGGCGGCCACGTTGCTGTTTCGGCCCACCGTACGTCCGCCGAGCTTCGGCTTGGCGAAGTCTCGGGTGCGCCGCAGGGGGACATGCTCCGAGGAGCGCAGGAACGAGCACCGGCAAGGAGCGTTCCACCGGAGGCGGCCGGTCACGGGCGTCCGTACGCTCGCCGTGAGTCGCGTGCACCAGCGGGAGAGCGTTCGGACGGAGCGTCACACGCGCCGCCCGCCCGTGCGCGTCACATGCGACGCAGAAATGGCGCGGGGCTCGGGTCTGCTAGACGCACGGGCCCACTCCGTTGCACACTCGCGCCGTGTCACAGGGGCAACGAGATCGGTTGGGGATGCGTTTCGTCCTCGTGTTGGTTTCTTGCGTGCTCGCCGCGAGCGGCGTCGCCTGCGAAGGGCCGCGCGGAGGCGTGGGCGCGCGCGGGGATGCGGGGCCCGCGGGGCCGCGTGGTGAGCCGGGAGCGCCCGGTGAAACGGGCCCCGAGGGGCCGCGGGGCGAGGCGGGGGTGACCACCGTCGTGATCGACGCGGGACGGCCGCCCATCGTGCTCGAGCCGGAGGGGCTCGTGGGGCTCGTCAGCGACACCGCAGACGAGGCCGTGAGCGCGGGGCGCGTGGTGCTCGTGCCGTCGTCGGCGGTGGCTGCGCTCGCCGAAACGCCCATCGACCTCGCGCTCGCACCGGCAGCCGCTGCGGCCATCGGCAACGACGAGCCCCTCGAAGACGTGATTCGCGACAGCACCGATCTAGTCGCCGCGGAGGTCGACGCCGACGGCAGCTACCGCTTCGAGAGCTTGCCCGATGGGGCCCACTTCGTGGTGTTCGTGCCCGACGCCGCCGATCCCGAGCACCTGCCTGGCGGCGACACCGCGCGCACGCCGCGCGACGCCGAGACCCTGCGCGGTGCGCGCCTCGATCTGCGCATCAGCACGACCCCCTCTGAGGCCGCGCGTTACGTGGGCTCGACGCCGTGCCTCACTTGTCATGGCCGGCACACGAGTCTGTCGAGCGCCCACGCGCTGACGGTGCGCGTGCCTGCGGTCAACACGCCGCTGCAGGATCCGTCGGCCTTCCCGCGTCTCGACGAGGGGCTTTCGGCCTTCGAGAGCGGGCAGACGCTGTACTTCCTCGACTGCGCCGCCCGCAGCGACGACCTGCCGGCCTGTGCAGTGACGACGACCGCACCCGTCGATGCAAGCCGCATCGGCTTCGTGGCCAAGCTGTCGCGCAACACCTCCATCGCGCGCGGCGAGCTCGGCGCCTACAGCGTGCAGATCGAGTCGGCGGACGGCAGCGTCGTGCGCACCTATCCTTTGATGCTCACCATCGGCGGCGCGCTTTCTTATCAGCAGTTCATGACGCGCGTGGCTCTGCCCCAAGGCGGCTTCACTCATCTCGTCTTGCCCTTCAGCTATCAGCTCAACGGCAACGACAGCCGGGCGTCCTACCGCGACCATCGCTGGGTCGCCTATCGCCCCGAAGATTGGCTCGAGCTCGGCCCAAAGACCCTGCGCGAGCCCGCGCGAGACCGGGCCTTCGAGCGCGAGTGCGCGGGCTGTCACAGCACGGGCCTTGCGCTGCGCGGGGATGCGACGCAGGGCTTTTTGGCCTCGGCCGCGCCAGCCTTCGAGGGGCATTACGATCTTGACGGCGACGGGCGCGACGATCTGCTCGCCGTGAGCTGTGAGGCCTGCCATGGGCCCGGCTCCGAGCACCTCGAGCGCGCGCCTCGCGGCAAGGCCATCGTGTCGCCGCGCCTGCTCACGCCCGAGCGGCAAAACCTGATCTGCGGCGCTTGTCACAGCAATCCGCGCGGGGTGGGCGGCGAGCAGGCACCCCTCGATGTCGACGGGCACATGGCGCGTCCGGGGCTCTCGCGCAGCGATTATCTGCTCGCCCACACCTCGCGCATCGATGCGGCGCCGAGCGATCTGTGGCCATCGGGCGACTCGAAGAGCCCGCGCCAGCAATACACCGACTTTCTGCGCAGCGAGAAGGGCCGCAGCGAGGCTTTGCTATCGACGTGCAGCGATTGTCACGAGGCCCATCGCTCGTCCGAAAACGACGCCGATCTGCGACGGCCCGTGAGCGACAAGGGCCTGTGCATCGGCTGTCACGCGGAGCCGGGCGACCTGTCGCAACATACGCTCCAGGCCACGGGCTACGACCACCTCCTGGCCTTCTTCGAGAGCGACCTCACCTGCGCACGCTGCCACATGGTGAAGACCGCCACCGGCGGCGCGCGGCTGCCTGCGCTCATCGACGCCGATCAACCCCCAGGCATCGCCTATACGCGCGGCGATCGGGCGGGCCACCGCTTCGTGTTCCAATCGCGGGAACGCAGGGCCGAGCAGCCGGTGGCGGCCACCGATGGCTGCGCCTCGTGTCACGTGACGTTCTTGCCCAACCCGTGAGCGTGCCCGTGGATCATCCTTCGTATCCGGCCCGTGTGCGACTCAGGGCTGCTTCGCCGCGCTGGCCGGCGCGTCCTTCGGGGTGTGGCTGCGCGAGCGGCGTCGCGCCTCGTGCACCACGACTGCGCTCACGTAGGCGAGCAGCGAGAGTGTGCCGATCACTTGGCCTATCGACATCGAGAGCATCACGGGGACGGGCGTGGGGTCGAGCACCGACCACACCATCAGCGCCGTGGCGAGCAGGCTCATGCCGCAGGCGATCCGTACGAGCCGATGCAGCCCGACCTGATCGAGCTTCTGCACCGCGGGTGGCAACGACGACTGCTCGCTCATGGCCTCACCTCTTCGCCTTCGAGCTTTGCGGGCAAGGTCGCGTGGGGCTTGCCGGCCTTGGCGGCGAGCTCGCGCGCCTCCTTCGTGAAGGGGTGGGCGTAGCCGTGGCACCCCTGACTCGCGCAGCTCACCTTGCCGCTGCGCACGTCAGACAGGGCGCCGGCGTGATCGGCCACATCGAGCCAGAGCTCGTTCTTCGTGCTGTGGCACTGCATGCAGTTGGCATTGGCGAACGGCTTGAATGTCTCGAGGACGGCCAGCGCGTCGTCGAGCGGCATCTTGCCGTACTCTTGCAGGTAGGACGCCACGTGGTGCATGCCGTTGATCTTCGTGAACACGGCGCCGAACATGCCGTAGTCGGCGTGGCACGCGTAGCAGCTCTCGTCGCCGAACAGGTTGTTGCGGCTGTGGCGCGCCGCGAGCGACTGGCTGTGGGGATCGGCGGCGTCGCCGGTGTGGGCGAGCATCACGTGGCACGAGCCACAGAAGTGCACGCGCTTCGTCGCTTCGAAGCCCGACAC
>CAYNOM010000016.1:13547-23764 GCA_964398415.1 uncultured Polyangiales bacterium
AAGCCGGCCTTGTGCGCGGCGCGCATACCATCCAGCCAAAGCTGGGTCGTCAGCGTGAAGGGTGGGCGCTTGATCAGGTAGACGATCAAGACCACCGCGCTGAGCAGCGAGCAGGCTATCGCCAGGCCACCGCCGATCGATACGTGTTCGTGCATGGTCTCTGGCAGTATAGGGCACTCGCAGCACGGAAGGTGAGGGAGGCTTCACGCACGTGACGGAGCGAGCACAGGCGACGCAGAGTTTGCGATGGGGGCGGCTTACGCTTCTGTTCGGGGTGCTGCTCGTGCTCACGGCGAAGGCCGAGGCCCAGAGTCTCGGCTCGCGGGCCGAAGCCTGGGGCCAGACCTATCGACCGGCCGGGCTCGTCAACCTCGAGAGCCGGGCCTACGCCTATCCCTGGGTGCGCGCCGAGGCGCAGGTCTGGGCGGGCACCACGCCCTCCGCCGACGGCAATGGCGGCGACGTGGTGGTGCTTGCGGCTCACGTGCGTGAGCCGACGGGGCACGCGGCGCTGCGGGCCGGGCGCTTCGTGCTCACGACGGGCGCCGTGCGTCCCGTGCACCTCGACGGAGGTCACCTGCGCGTGCAAGCGGACATGGGCGCGGGCCTCGAGCTGTTTTCGGGTGTGCCCGTGGTGCCGCGCTTCGGGGCGCGTCCCTTCGATTGGCTCCTGGGCGCGCGCGCGTCGCAGCGCCTTTCCGACGTGGGCACGCTCGGCGTCTCCTACGTCGAGCAGCGCGACCGGGGACGCGAGGTCAACGAGGAAATCGGTGCCGACGCGGTGCTCTTGCCCGTCGACTGGGTCAGCGTGAGCGGCCGCTGGGCGTGGGATCTCGTCTCGCAGGGCATGAGCGAGGTACAGGTCTCGAGCGCGATAGGCCATGTGGAGCGACGCCTCGAGGTGTTCGGTTCCGCGCGCAACGCCTCGCGCATCTTGCCCGCGACGTCCTTGTTCAGCGTGCTCAGCGACACCCCGAGTGTGCAGAGCGGTCTGAGCGGGCGCTACCGGCTATTTCCGCGCTTGCGTGTGGAGGGGCTCTCGGCCTATCGCGGCCATGCGGGACAACACGGTGCACGCATGAAGCTGTCCGCTACGCTGTTCCTCGATGACGAAGGTGCGGGGTCCCTCTCAGGGGAAGTCACACGCGATGGAGTCGGCGACAGTCGCTGGACCGGAGTGCGCTCGATGTTCGTGCGCGAGCTGATCCACGATCTGCGCCTGGCTGCCGAGGTAGAGCTCGTGGTGCCTGACGACGGCGCAGGGCAGGGTGGGGTGTGGCCCTGGGGCAGGCTCTCCGCGCGCTACGCGTTCCTCGAGCATTTCGAGCTGAGCGCCGGTGCCGAGGGCAGCTCGACGCCGCAGTTTCAACGGCTGTTTCAGGCGCTGTTTCGCCTCGCCTACGTGGGAGGCGCGACGTGAACGCCCGCGCGCTCCTCGCGCTCCTGTTGTCGATGGGCCTCGTGGCCTGCGCGGCCGTGCTCGGCATACGTCCCGCCGATGCGCCCAAGCCCTTCGAGCATCGGGCGCACGTGCTCAATGGCGTCAATTGCTTGGAGTGCCATCAAGGCGTGGAGGCGGCCGGTGAGGTTGGCCCCATGCACTTGCCCACCACCGACGACTGCGTGAGCTGCCACGAAAAGCCCCACAATCCGAGTCCGTGCGCGGGCTGTCACGGCTCGCCGCGCGTCCGCACCCAGGTGGCGCTCGCACGGGAGCACCTCAAGTTCGAGCACCCGGCGCACGTGGATGCCGTCGAGGGCAAGTGCGTGCGCTGCCATCTCGACGTGGCCAACTTCGACGGGCCCCTGCGCCCTGCCATGGCCACCTGCTTTTCCTGCCATCAGCACGAGAAGCAGTGGCAGATCACCGACTGCGACGGCTGTCACGTCGATCTCGAGATCGAGCGTGCAGTGCCCGAGAGCCACGTGGTGCACGGCCCCGATTGGATGCGTGAGCACGGCGTGCGCGCGGCGAGCGACATGCAGCTCTGCGTCGCCTGTCACAGTGAGCGCACCTGTGCGAGCTGCCACGGTGTCAACGTGCCCGCGCTGCCCACGCGCCTGCGCTTCGATCAGCCCGAGCGCGCCGACATGCACCGCGCGGGCTTCATGGCCAGGCACGCACTCGAGGCGCGCACCGACCCAGCCATGTGCGTCACCTGTCACACGGAGTCGTCCTGTCGCGACTGTCACCAGCGCGAGAACGTGAGCGCGGGCTTCGGCAACCGCTCGCCCCATCCGCCTGGTTGGGTCGGCTTGCCGGGGCAGTCGAACAGCCACGGACGTGAGGCGCGGCTCGATCCGGTCGCCTGCGCGAGCTGCCACGGCGGCGCCGGAGAGCAGCTGTGCGTCGACTGCCATCGCGTGGGCGCGCCCGGTGGCAATCCCCATCCCGTCGGCTTTCAGAGCGCGCGCTCGATGGACGAGATGCCCTGCCGCATGTGTCACGGGGGCATGCGATGAAGCCGTGGATGTTCGTCGTCGCGCTCGCCGTCGTGCTCGCGGGGGTGGCCTTCGGCATCCACAGGTTGCTCGAGCTGCGCGCAGAGACGGCCCCGCCCACGCCGGAGGCCTTCGTGCAGGCCACCTGGACCGTCTACCGCTACGCACCGGGCCATCAGACGCACGTCGGGCAGCTCAGCCTCGACTGCACGGCCTGTCACCGCGCGTCTGCCGACGGCAAGCTCGGCCGCCCGGGCCCCGCGCCCTGTCTGAGCTGTCACGAGGATAGGTCCGACATTCGGCACGCGATGATCTCGATCGACGCGCATGGAGAGCGCGTGCCCGACGGCCCGCCCGAGTCGCGCGTCACCGATTGCATGCGCTGTCACAGCTTTGGTCCCGAGTCGGACATCGAGCCCGACGCCTGCATGCGCTGCCACTCGCGCAGTCACGAAGACACCCCGCGCGTGACGCTGCACGCCGAGGAGGCCTGCACCAAGTGCCACGACGTGCACGAAAACCGCGTCGAGAGCATGAGCTGCACGAGCTGCCACCCGACGGCCCTGTCCCATCAGGGCTCAGAAGAGAGCAGCCCCGAGCAGTGTCTCGATTGCCATGATGCCCACGGGCCGGCGCAAGTTGCCATCGAGCGCTGCGCGGAGTGTCACGGAGAAAAGGCCGAAAAGCCCATCCCCAAGACGGCCACCGAGGTCGGCCACGAGTGCATCGGCTGTCACAAGCCCCACGCCTTCGACAAGACGCAGGTGGCCGACTGTCGTTCGTGTCACGAGCAGCAGCACGTGCTCGCGGGCGCGGGGCACGCCGAGTGCACGAGCTGCCACGCGCCCCACGACGCGCGCGGTTCGGTCGAGGGTAACGTGTGCGTGAAGTGTCACGCCGACGTGGCCCTCGTCCACGGCGCTGAAGGTAAGGTGAGCGACAGCTGCGCGAGCTGTCACGTGCCCCATCCCGAGCGGCCCGTGCGCGGCGCACCGACCTGCGAAGGCTGTCACGCCGACGTGGGCAAGCAGGGCAAGCACGCGCACCAAAACGCCATGGCCTGCACGAGCTGCCACACCCCGCACCGCTTCGTCGGCGGCGAGGAGATGCGCGGCACCTGTGTCGGCTGTCACGCCAAGCAGCTCGCCCTGATCGCGAAAAACCCGGGTCACGACGCGTGCGCGTCCTGCCACACGGGCCTGCCCCATGGCGTCGACTTGCCGCCTGTCGCCTGCAAGAGCTGTCATGCGGAGCAGGGCCAGGTGGCGACCGCTGGACATGCCACCTGCACCAATTGCCACGAGCCCCACACGGGCGAACAGCTGGGCCGCCGCTGCGAGAGCTGTCACAGCGAGCAGGCGGCCGCGTTGCTTCATCCTCCAAAGAAGCTCGCCTGCACGAGCTGCCACGATCAGCACGCGGGCAAGGCCGAGCCCGACATCGCCGACTGCTCGTCTTGTCACAAGAAGGCCGAGCTGCCCGGCCTGCACCAGGTGCGCGAGCACAACGCGAGCTGTGCCAGCTGCCACGCGCCGCACGCGGAGAGCGATCCGGGCGAGCGCGCCCTGTGCTTGAGCTGCCACACGGAGCAGCGCGACCACCAGCCCACGGCCACGCGCTGCAATGGCTGCCACACGTTCAGGGCGTCTGGGGCAAGGAGGCGGCCATGACACGTGCGACAGGCTCGCTGCTCGTCTCGCTTTGCTTGGCTGCGGGGTTCATGGGCTGCCGCGAACGTCGCGACGAGCCGGGGCTCGAAGTCACCTTCCGCGAGCTTGGCCCGGCCTTGCGCGCGGCCTGCGGCGATTGCCATGGCGAGCAGGCACCCGCGGGAGGCTATCGCGTCGACGACTATCTCGCGGTCATCGGCTGCACGAGTGATGGACGGTCTGCGATCGAGCCCAAGGACGAAAGCGCGCCGATCGTCTCGGTGCTGTCGCGTCCCGATCACCAGGGCTTGCTCGACGCTGGGGCGCGGCGTCTTCTGGTCGCGTGGGTCGAGGCGGGTGCGCCCGCATTTCGCGGCACGGTGCATGCGCCAGGCATTATCGATCCGCGCAGCGAAGACTGGCACGGCAGGCTCGTGGCCGAGGCGAACGAGGCCGGTGTGCCGAGCTTTGGCCCGCTGCTCGACCCCGCCCACGAGCTCAACTGCGGGCGCTGCCACGCGGGCAGCGTGAGTCGGCCCGAGGGCATTCGCTCGGCCGCGCCCGAGGCCACGGCCTGCACCACCTGTCACGCCGAGCCAGGTGGCGTGCTCGCCTGCGGCACCTGTCACGGCCAGGGCAGCCGGCCCGAGCCCCCGCGCGATGCCTGCTTCTTCGGTGGGACAGAGGGCGATCCGCATGGGGCCCACGTGGCCGACCTGCGCGTGCGCCAAGAGCCCCTCGCCTGCGCCACGTGCCATCCCGAGCCGGGCGAGCCCGTGCTCTCGGGCAGCCACGCCAACGGCACGCTGGATGTGGTGATCGAGCCTGGCCTCGCGGGCGAGGCGCCCACCTACGACGAGAGCAGCATGCGCTGTGCGGTGGCGTGTCACGGACGTGGCGGCACGTTCTCCGACGTGGTGTGGCAGCCGCGCGCGGCCCTCGATTGCCAGGGCTGTCACCTGAGCCCCCCCGCGGCCCACTATCCGGGGCCCTGCAGCACGTGCCACTCCGAGATGGGCGAGACTGCAGACAGCCTTACGGTTGGCCCGAAGCACCTGAACGGTCTCGTCGACCTCGGCGACAGCAGCGGCACCTGCGGCGCATGCCACGGCACGGACGAGAGCGGCTGGCCCGCAGACGCGGCCCATCGGCTGCATCGCCATGCCGTCCTCACCACGCCTGTCGAGTGCAGCGCCTGTCACGTCGTGCCCGAGCAGCTCGAGGCCGAGGGGCATCTCGATGGCCAGCTCGGCGTGCGCTTCGCGGGACGTGCGCTGCGCGCAGGAGAGAGCGCGGTTTTCGACGCCGAGACGCGTACCTGTGCGGGGGTGTCCTGTCACGGCGCAGGGCTTTCGCCGGTTGCGGTCGTGCCCACCTGGCAGGCTGGATCGGGTGACGCGAGTGCGTGCGTGGGTTGTCATGCGACGCCGCCGCCGCCCCCGCACGTAGACTTGCCCGGTTGCGGTGGAGGTTTGTGTCACGGGGCGGAGGTCGCACAGACCGCGAACGGGTATCGGATCACCGAGAGCGGTCGCGCGCTGCACATCAACGGTGTGCTGGATGCGGGTGATCGCTAGCGTGGCAATGAGTTAGTGGGACTCGTGAGGGGGAGCTCGTGACGAACAAGCACGTGTATTACTTCGGCGCAGGTCAGGCCGACGGCGATGGTAAGATGAAGGAGCTGCTCGGCGGCAAGGGCGCCGGGCTTGCGGAGATGACCCGCATCGGCATTCCCGTCCCTCCCGGGTTCACGATCACGACCGAGGTGTGCACGGAGTTCATGCGCACGGGGACGATCGCGGACGAGGCGCGTCACGCCGTGAAGGAAGCCCTCGGGCGCATGGAGCGCCAGCTCGGGCTCAGGCTCGGCGACGCGAATGCGCCTTTGCTCGTGTCCGTGCGCAGCGGCGCGCGCGCTTCGATGCCAGGCATGATGGACACCATCCTCAACCTCGGCCTGAACGACGAGACCGTGGCGAGCATCTCGAAGCGTACGGGCAATGCCCGCTTCGCTTGGGACGCCTACCGCCGCTTCATCACGATGTACTCCGACGTGGTGCTGGGCCTCGAGCGCGAGAGCTTCGAGGAGCTGCTCGACGAGGCACGCCGTGAGGTGGCGGCCGAGCTCAAGCTCGACGCGCGTCGCACCCAGGGCGAAGGGCTCAAGCGCGCGGTCCCCGACAGCGCTCTCGACGCGGTTCGGCTCGAGCGCGTCGCGCGCAGCTTTCTCGCGCACGTGAAGGCCAAGCTCGGTAAGCCCTTCCCGCAGAGCGCCGAGGAGCAGCTGTGGGGGGCGATCGAGGCCGTGTTCAAGTCGTGGATGAACCCGCGCGCGGCCACCTACCGCAAGATTCACGACCTGCCGGCGAGCTGGGGCACCGCGTGCAACGTGCAGGCGATGGTGTTCGGCAACATGGGCGACGCCAGCGCCACGGGCGTCGCGTTCACGCGCGATCCGGCCACGGGGGAGCGCCGGCTGATCGGGGAGTGGCTGCCCAATGCGCAGGGCGAGGACGTGGTGGCGGGCATCCGCACCCCGAAGCGCATCCCGAAGTCGGACGCGCGCCCCGGCGAGGACACCCTCGAGTCGGCCATGCCCGCGCTCTACCAGCAGCTCGTCGACATCGCGCAGCGCCTCGAGTCGCACTTCAACGACATGCAGGACGTGGAGTTCACCATTCAGGAGGGTGAGCTGTTCATGCTGCAGACGCGCTCTGGCAAGCGCACCGCGCGCGCGGCTGTGCGCATCGCGGTGGAGATGTTGCGCGAGGGTAAGCTCACCCAGGACGAAGCGCTGCTCCGGGTCGACCCCGAGGCCATCGATCAGCTGCTCCACCCCGTGCTCGACACCGAGGCGCTCAAGACGCACGCACCGATCGCCAAGGGGCTTGCGGCATCGCCGGGCGCGGCGGTGGGCAAGATCGTCTTCACCGCCGACGAGGCCGAACGTCAGGCAGCGCGCGGCGAGGCGGTCATCCTCGTGCGCACGGAGACGTCGCCGGAGGACATTCACGGCATGAAGGCCGCCAAGGGCATCGTCACCGCGCGCGGTGGGCTCACGTCCCATGCTGCGGTGGTGGCGCGCGGCATGGGGACGCCCTGCGTGGCGGGCACGAGCATGCTCTCGGTGAGCGCGAGTCAGAAGAAGGTGCTCGTCTCCCACGAGGGCAGTGACGCCTCGCAGCTCACGCTCAGCGAGGGCGACATCATCTCGATCGATGGCACCACGGGCTGCGTGTACACGGGCGCCATCCCGCTGATGCCGGCTGAGCCTTCTGCCGAGTACACCGAGCTGATGAGCTGGGCTGACGCGCGTCGCACGCTCCACGTGCGCACGAACGGCGATACGCCGCGCGACGCACGCACCGCGCGCAACTACGGTGCGGAGGGCATCGGGTTGTGCCGCACCGAGCACATGTTCTTCGGCGACGAGCGCATCAACGTCATGCGCGAGGTGATCATCGCGCGCACCGTCGAGGAGCGTCACCACGGGCTTTCGCGCCTGTTGCCCTTCCAGCGCTCAGACTTCGAGGCCATCTTCCGCGAGATGCGCGGGTTGCCCGTCACCATTCGCCTGCTCGATCCACCGCTGCACGAGTTTCTGCCGCACACGGCCGATCAGATCGCGCACGTGGCCGAGGTGTCCGGCTTCGATCCTGCGATGATTCGGAAGCGTGCTGCCGAGCTCGAGGAGTCAAACCCCATGCTGGGTCATCGCGGCGTGCGCCTCGCGTTGACCTACCCCGAGATCTACGTGATGCAGATCCGGGCCATCCTGGAGGCGGCGCTGACCGTGCTCGCCGAGGGCATCGAGGTCAAGCCCGAGATCATGATCCCCCTGGCCCTGTCGAAGCGCGAGCTCGACTTCTGCCGCGAGCTCGTCGACGACACCGCGAAGGAAGTGTTCGGCAAGGCGGGGCGCAGCGTGCCCTTTCTGTACGGCACGATGATCGAGCTGCCGCGGGCGGCCTTACTCGCCGGAGAGCTCGCCAAGACCGCCGAGTTTTTCTCCTTCGGCACCAACGACCTCACGCAGACCACGCTCGGCATCAGCCGCGACGACGCCGACAAGTCGTTCTTGCCGGTGTACGTACTGCTGGGCGTCTTGCCGAAGAGCCCCTTCGTCTCGCTCGATCAGGAGGGCGTCGGGGAGCTCGTGGCCATCGCCAAGGAGCGCGGCAGAAAGACGCGGCCCGGCATCAAGCTCGGCGTGTGCGGCGAGCACGGCGGCGATCCCTCGTCGATCGACTTCTTTCATCGCGTCGGGCTCGACTACGTGAGCTGCTCGCCGTTCCGCGTGCCGATCGCGCGACTTGCCGCGGCGCAGGCCGCCATTCGCGCGGAAACGGGCCAAAAGGGCGGCAGCGGCACGGCCTGAGGTTTGCGCCGCGAGTGTGCGCTCCGGGCTCGCCTGCTACAACCGGCCCATGCGCAAGATCACGCTCGCTTCCGTGTTGCTCCTCGCCGCCTGCCAGCGCGGGCCCACGCCACCCGACGAGTCGCCCGCGGCCCAAGCTGCGACGCCCGCCCAGATCGCGCCGGCGTCGCAGCCCGCGCCCACCTCGCAGCCCGCTGCCGCCGCAGCTCAGCCCACGCTCGAAGGGCCGGCCACGGCAGGTGGGCTCATGTTCGAGCACGCAGCACCGCTCGTCCGTAAGCAGCCGAAGAGCGCGATGCGCGCGGCGGAGTACGTGGTCGAAGGGGACGACAAGGCAGAGCTCAGCGTGTTCTATTTCGGGCCGGGTCAGGGCGGCGCGGTCGACGCCAACATCGAGCGCTGGTTTGGCCAGTTTGCGCAGCCCGATGGCAGCAGCACCGCGCAGAAGGCCAAGCGCAGCGACAAGACCGTCGCGGGAGTGCAGGTGACTCTCGTCGAGACGACCGGAACCTACTCGGGCGGCATGGCCATGGGCGGCGCGCCCGCGGCCGGGCCCCAGCCCGACTCGATGCTGCTCGCGGCGATCGCGACCGGCAAGGAGGGGCCCGTGTTCTTCAAGCTCGTGGGGCCGAGGGACGTCGTGGAGCGCGCGCGCCCAGGCTTCGATGCGCTCGTCGCGTCGATTCGCCCCGCCGCGCAGTAAAGAGCCGTCGGAAAATTGGCTCATAGCTGCGACGGTCGGCGACGTGCGGAAGCTACAACCGCGCCGCCGCGAAGGTGTCGCACTTCTGTGGGTCGCCGCCCTCAAACCCGCGACGAAACCAGCGCACGCGCTGCTCGGACGTCCCGTGCGTGAACGTCTCGGGGCGCACGCTGCCCGCCGCCGTTCGCTGCAGCGCATCGTCCCCGATCGCAGTGGCGGCGCGCAGGGCTTCCTCGAGATCACCTGGCTCTAGGATGTCTCGCTCGGCCGCCGAGTGTGCCCACACGCCCGCGTAGCAATCGGCCTGCAGCTCCACTCGCACCGACAGGCCGTCGGCCCCCTCCTGCTTCCCTTGGCGCCGCCGCTCGAGAGTGCCGACGACGTGCTGCACGTGATGTCCGATCTCGTGCGCGATGACGTAGGCCTGCGCGAAGTCTCCGGCCGCGCGAAAGCGCTCGTGCAGGTCGTCGAAGAAGCCGAGGTCGAGGTACACCTTCTCGTCGCGCGAGCAATAGAAGGGCCCCATCTCGGCCTGACCTAGACCGCAGCCCGAGCGCGTCTCGCCGCGAAACAGCACCAGGCGAGCGAGCCGATAGGGCGTCTCGGTCGGCTGCAGGAGGCTCAGCCAGACCTGTTGGGCATCGTCGAGCACGAAGGACACGAACTGCACGGCCGGCTCCTCCTGGGCGTCGAGCGAGCGGCTGTCGGCCTGCCCCCCAGCGCTCAAGGTCGAGCTGCCGCCCGTGCCAAACCCACCAAAAAAATACAGTGCAGCGGCCCCGGCGAGCAGCCCGACGATCCCGAACTTCCGAAACAAGAACACCAGGATGCTCGCGCCCGCGCCCGAGACCCCCGCCCGTGCAGGCGCCTGGCCACGGCGATCCTCGAGCTGCTGACTTCGTCGTCCCTTCGTCCAACGCATCGCGCACACGATAAACCGAAAAGCGGCAAAGGTAGTGCCGCGCGGCGAAAGTTCGGCCAGATGCCGCACGGCACTAGGCAGTGTCTTCATAGGCGCTGATTTCTGGATCAAATCGATCGGTTG
>CAYNOM010000017.1:0-5844 GCA_964398415.1 uncultured Polyangiales bacterium
CGATCCAGATCTCGGTGGCGCGATCCTCGGTGCTCGGGACGATCACGGCGAGGGGGTCACCTTGCTTGATCTGTTCGCCGTCTTCGGCGGTGAGGATTTGCAGCACGACGCCGGCGCGGGGCGCGCGCACGATCTGCTGGGCCTGGCGCGTGAGACTGACCTGGATGCTCGTGAGCGAGCCGCGTGCATCGGCCGCGTCCGATTGCCCCGATTGCAGCTTGGCCTCGGCATCGCTGACCTTGGCCGCACCCTCGGCGCGAGCCTTGTCGAGCCCGGCGCGTGCCGCGTCGAGATCGCCGACGGCTGCGAGCACGTCGGCCTGCGTCCCATCGCGCTCGGTGCGCGCTGTGGTGGAGGCGAGCTCTGCCAGCTCGAGATCGCGTGTGGCCGCGAGCCCCTGAGCAGACAGCGCCCGTACGCGTCCGAGGTTGAGCATGGCGGTCTCGAGCGCAGCTTCGGTGGCCGCGAGCTTCTGTTTCTGAGACTTGAGCTTCTCACCCGCCACGCGAAGCTTGGCTTCGGCGGAGGCCACCTCGCTACGCAGCGCCGCGCGTGCAGCATCGATCTGCAGCTGCAAGCTCGTGAGTCGGGTTTCGTAGCTCTCGAGCTTCGTCCCGGCTGCGTCTTTCTGCGTCTCGAGGCGTGTCAAGAGGTCGGGATCGTTGTCGCGAATCTCCACCATGGGCTCGCCCTTCTCGACATAGGAGCCCTCGCGCACGAGCCACTGCACCACGCGTCCGCCGATGGGCGCGTCGAGGGTCTGGCGCCGCTCGGTGGGCGCGTAGGCGATCACCCGCCCACGTCCGGACACCGTCTGCTGCCAGGGCGCGACCATCACGATGACAGTGCAGAGCACGAGCGCAAGGCCAAGGGCTCGCGCGAGGCTCCGCGTGCGCGCGGCGGTGGGCATCTCCTGGAGCACGCTCAGGGGAGCGATGTTATCTCCGTAGGCTTTCATGGGCGCACCTTCTGAGTGAGCTTTCCGTCTTCGATGCGGACCACGCGCTGGCACATGGCGCGCGCCGCTTCGTGATCGCCGACGAGCAAGAGTGTGAAGGGCGCACCGTCGCGGCACAGCACCCGCTCGACTCGCTCGAGGCTTCGGGCATCGAGCGCGGTCAGGTCGGTGTCGAGCACGAGCAGGCCTGGTTCGCGCAAGAGTGCTCGCGCCAAGGTCAGACGAAAGGCCTGGCCGGCCGAGATGCGCGCACCTGGGCCGCCGAGGTCGGTGTCGAGCCCGTCCGGCAGGCGCGCGAGCTCCTCGCTGAGGCCGAGATCATCGAGCAGGCGCTTGACCCGCGACAGCGGGATGTCGCGCCGTCCGAGCCGAACGTTGTCGATCGGAGTGCCCGAGATGATCTCGGGCTCGCGCACCACGGCCACGCGCTCGCGCAGGGCGGCTCGCGACAGCTCACGCGTGTCCGTGCCGTCTAGCTGCACGGAGCCGCGGTCGGGCTCGACGGTGCCGAAGAGCAGGTCGACCACGCTGCTCTTGCCGCTTTCGCCCGGTCCGAGGAGCTGAATGCGTGCTCCCGGCTCGAGCTTCAAGTCGGCGCCCTCGAGCACCTGCCGACTCCCGCGTACGAGGTGCACCGCGGTGAACTCGACGAGTGCAGGTCCGCGCGTCGCGACGAGCTCATCCGACTCGCCGCCATCGCCCTCGGGTTCGGTCGGCAAAGACAAAAGCCCATCGAGCTTGTAGGCGCTCGTGACCATGTCGTAATAGCTCTCGAGATACTTGCCGAGCTCGCTCAGGGTGCTGACGAGCACCGAGACGATGAGCTCGGCCGCGACGAGCTGCCCCAACGTGAGCTCGCGTTGCAAAACGAGCACGCCACCGAGGCCAAGCAAGAGCCCGCTCGAGACCGCTTGCAGCGTGAGACCTCCCGCGAACTGGCGGAGCACGATCCGGAAGTGCCGCCCACGCGCATCGAGCCAGCGCTTGGCCAGCGCATCGACACGCGCTTCGACGTACATGCGTCCGCCCGCATCGCGGAAGGCGACCCCATCGCGACTGACCTCCGACAGAAAGGCGGCCAGGTCGTACTTGGCGGTCGACTCTTCGATCGAGGTGGCCACTCCGCGTCGGCCCAGGCCGAACACGATCAGGGCGAGCGAGCAGAGCAGCACGACGTCGAAGGCGAGCAAGAGCGGGTGGTAGAAGCCTAGGACGAGCAACCCCACGACCGCCATCAAGAGCACGTCGACGCCGCCGAGCAAGAGCGACGCGGCCGTCTTTTGGATCGCGAACAGATCGAAGAAGCGATGAACCGCGACCTCGCCCGCGCCCACCGTGCCCCAGGTTGCGCGGGGCAAACGATGAGCGAGACGTGCCACCGTCAGCACGAACATGCGCCGCTGCAGCACCTCGGCAGTCCACGTCTTGAGCACCTTGAGCAAGGCCGACAAGGACAGGCCGAGGAGCAGCAACGCAGCGAGCACGACGAGCGGCTGCAGCAGGGTGGCGAAGGCGACCGTGTTCACCAACGCTTGGACGGCCACGGGCGTCGCCAGGGCCAAGACACCCACGCACAGCGCGTACAAGACGACGGCCACTACCTCGGCGCGGTGCTCGCGCAGCCAGGGTCTCAGGTAATCGAGGGCCTCTTGACCTGTCGTGTTGCTGGCCATCACAGCCTCCCGCCGTCGAGCCTGCGCAGGGTGGCGCGGCACACGCGTGAGATGGCTCGCTGCAGCGAGGCCTGTGCGTCGGCCTCGAAGACCTCGGCTTCGAGCGCGGAGCCATCATGCAGCTCGAGCCGCAGGGTGCAGGCAAAGCGCCCCCGCGCGTCGTCGCCCTCGTGGCCGCGGATCGAGGCAGATCGAACCCGCCCCACCGCGCGCCCGAGACCCAAGCGTAGCGAGCGCTCTGCATCGAGCTTGAAGCTTGGGGGTTGGCCGGGAAACTCGACGGTCACACGCATCGCTTTCTCCACGAGGCCAGCATGGGATCCTCTACGGAGCCAGCATGGATCGGGGGATGTATTCATCAAATGGATTATTTGGTATCAATGATTTGAGAAAACATAACTATATGCAAGGTTTGGGTAGCGCCTAAACTTCCAAAAAATCTAAATGCTCGAGTCGCTCAACTACCACCATCTGCGCTATTTCTGGGTCGTGGCCCGGAGCGGCTCGATCCGGGCCGCGAGCAAGGAGCTGTCTCTGTCCGAGCCCGCGATTAGCACGCAGATCAAGACCCTCGAAGATATGCTGGGTGAGCGTTTGTTCCAGCGCCAGGGGCGCGGCCTCGTGCTCACCGAGGCGGGCCAGATCGCTTTTCGCTACGCGGACGAGATCTTCAGCACGGGGCAGGAGCTTCTCGACGCGCTGCGCGGTCGCGCCACGGGCCGACCTGCCAAGCTCCTCGTCGGCATCTCCGACGTGATGCCGAAGCTCATCGCACACCGCCTGATCGAGCCAGCGCTGCGGCTTTCGCAGCCCGTGCAGGTGGTGTGCAGGGAAGACAAGACCGAGCGCCTCCTGGCCGAGCTCTCGGTGCAACGGCTCGACCTCGTCCTCGCCGACGCGCCGGTGTCGGGTCCCGTCAAGGTGCGCGCCTACAACCATCTGCTCGGCGAATCGGGCGTGAGCTTCTTCGCCAGCGCGTCGGTGCAAAAGCGCCTGATCGGCCGCTTTCCCCAGTGCCTCGAGGGAGCCCCGCTGCTCGTGCCAGCCGAAGGCACGATGCTGCGCAGCGCGCTCGACCCGTGGCTCGAGCGTCAGGGCGTGCGGCCGCGCATCGTCGCCGAGTTCGACGACAGCGCGCTGCTCAAGGTGTTCGCCCAGCACGGCGAGGGCGTGTTTCCGAGCCCGAGCGTGATCGAACGCGAGATCAGAGACGGCTATCAGGTGTCGGTGATCGGGCGTGCGCGCGACATCACCGAGCGCTTCTACGCCATCACCATCGAGCGCCGCATTCGTCACCCCGCCGTGGTGGCGATCTCCGAGGCCGCGCGCGAGCGCGTGTTCGCCAAGCGGCGCTGAGGAGGGCGCGACTTGCAGAGCCGGTGAGCCTCGCACAAGGTGTGGCCGCGTGAGGGGCCACACGGAGCTCCCTTTTCTCTTCAGCGGGCGGGAGACGGCACATGAGCGACGGAGCGATCTTGGTCATCGGCGGTACGGGCGACACCGGCAAGCTCGTGGTGCAGCGCCTCGTGGCGCGTGGTCGTCCGGTGCGCGTGTACGCGCGCAACGAAGACAAGGCACGCGGCCTGTTCGGCACTGCCGTCGAGGTGGTGCGCGGGGAGGTCGACGACGAAGCGAAGCTCGCCCAGGCCATGGAGGGCGTCAGTGAAGTAGTGATCTCACTCAACGCCAAGGCCGTGACCTGGAAGGCGGGGCCTGGACCGAAGCAGATCAACTTCGAGGCCTTACAGCACATGTTCGCGGCGGCCAAGCGTGCGCGCTTCGAGGGACGCTTCATCTACGTGTCGTCGCTGTACGTGCTGCGCCGAAACCGCCATCCCCTCGGCATCTTCTTGAACCTGATCCTGAAGCGCGCGCTCACCTGGAACTATCGCGCCGAGCGGCTGCTCGCACGGAGCGGAATTCGCTACACGATCGTGCGGCCCGGGGGCCTGCGCGACGAGCCGGGTCGCGAGTATCGCATCGTGGTCGACCGCGGCGATCGCATCATGGGCCTCATCAGCCGCGAGGATGCGGCCGACGTGATCACCCACGTGGTGCTCGATCCGCGCACCGAGGGCCTCGACATCGACTGCGCACGCGATCAGACCTCGAAGGGCACGACCTTCAAGAACGACTACGCCGCCCAGATCGCGGCGCTCTCGGGCTGAGGGCTCACGGATGCACGTGCTCGGTCGAGGCTTCGAGCTTCACCGAACGCAGGGGTCTGAGACGGCTCGTCTTCTTGTGCTGGTGGTCGCGCATGCGACCGACGATATCGGTGAGGGTTCTGACGGCCTCCACGATGTGCGGCCCCTTGTTGAGCATCACGCACTCGGCGCGTTCAGCCATGGCGGCGTCGGTGATCTCGGCACGTGAGGCGGCGCCTCGCTTGGTGAGGCTCTCGAGCACCTGGGTCGCCCAGATGCAGGGCACCTGAGCGGCCTCGCTCACCCACAGGATCTCTTCCTGAAGCTCCGCCAGCCGCTCGAAGCCGCACTCGACCGCCAGATCTCCTCGGGCGATCATCACGCCGACCGGCGGGCGCTTCAGCGCCTCGAGCAGCATGAGCGGGAGGCTCTCGAAGCCCTTTCGAGTCTCGATCTTCAGGACCACGCCGAGCTGATCGGCACCCCTTTGCGCGAGCGCGCGGTGCAGCTCGCGGACGTCCGCGGGGCTGCGCGCGAACGAAAGCCCGACCAGATCGGCGAGGCCGACTGCAAGGTCGAGCGCGACGTAGTCGTCAGGGCCGAGCGGAGGCAGGCCGAGGTCGGTCTGTGGCAGGTTGATGCCCTTGTCTGCGCCGAGCTTCGCGCCGCCTGGCTTCGCGTGCGTGATGCGGATGTCGGCGACGCCCTGGCCTGCGCGTTCGACGACCCCTCCGAGCTTGCCATCGTCGAAGAACACGGGGTCGCCGGGCGACAACGCGTGCACGGCGGCGGGCACCGCGCACGCAATCTGGGCGGGCTCGACCACCTCGCCGTCCGGACCAAGCACGGCGTTGCGTCCGAGCGTTGGAGCCGCCGTGAGCCTCAGCAGGTCGGACACCTCGAGCCTGATCGGCGAGGGGAGTGAAGCGATGTGGGTGGGCGTGGCTCTGCAGGGAAAGCCGGTACCGCGCACCGTAAACGTCGACTCGAGAGAGACGTAACAGCCGTGCTTCGTGCTGACCCAGACGCCGTCGGCATCCCTCGCCTCGACCGAGAGGTCGCGCTT
>CAYNOM010000017.1:5944-23430 GCA_964398415.1 uncultured Polyangiales bacterium
ACGTGCGCGCGTCAGATTCTCGACCATCGCCCGCCACGCGTCGGGATCGTCGTGGGCGCAGTTCACGCGCATCACGCGCATGCCCGCCCCGAGCAGCTCGCGCGTGAGGCTCGGGTCGTGCGCCGCTTCGGTGGGCATCGTGACCATGACGAACGGAGCATCACCATCGCCGAACAGGGACCGCGTGTGCTCGCGCAGCATGCCCTCGTGGGTGACGCTCGACAGGGGGATGCGCTCGTGATCTACCAGGCGTGCGAGCACGCGGATGACAGTCCTCACCGTCGTCATCACGTGGCCCTCCGCGCGGCCCAGCGAAGACAGCCCGGCTGCGGCGAGGCGCGCTTGCAGGGGGCGCAGATCGAGCTGTCGCAGCGCGACGTAGTGAACGAGGTTTTCGGCCGCGCCACGAAACCGCGGGGAGACGCCAGCGATGTGGCTCGAGGCGGCGCGCTCGGCCGCCATGAGACCCGCCTCGAGCGCGCGCACGTCGGCGAGCAAAGCCCTGAGATCATTCGACTTCAATGGATCGACGGTCACGCGCGCCTCCAGACTTCTCTCACCTCTTCAGGAGCACGCGGATGAGGCGCTCGCTAGTGCCTGCGGTGCGAGTTTGCGGAATTCTTGCCGTGCGAAGGCTGCATGGCTTGCGCATGGCGTTTTCGCTACGCACGCGCGTTCCTTGCTACAAGGGCAGCATGGGCAGCGCACAGCGACGTGGGGCACACCGCCTTCGGGAGCAAGCATGACGCGCCGCGCGCGCCTGTCTGCGCTCGCCCAGTGGATGGTGCTCGGCTGCGTCGTAGGCGTGGTGTGCGGTGCCGCGTCGGCCCTGTTTCTCTACCTGCTCGACGTCGCCACGGCCACGCGTGAGGGGCACGAGGGGCTCGTCTATGCGTTGCCGCTCGCCGGGCTCGTCATCGGCACCCTCTACGAGCGCTTCGGTCAATCGATCAAGGGTGGCAACAACCTCGTGATCGACACCATCCACGACGATGGGCCCGAGATCCCGCTGCGCATGGCGCCCATGGTGATGATCGGCACCGTGCTCACCCATCTCTTCGGTGGCAGCGCGGGTCGAGAGGGAACGGCCGTTCAGATGGGCGCGAGCCTGTCCGATGCAGTGGCCCATCGCCTCGGTGTCTCGCGCGAGGTGCGGCGTCAGCTGCTTGCGGCGGGCGTGGCCGGCGGCTTTGGCTCGGTGTTCGGTACCCCCATCGCGGGGACCGTGTTCGGGCTCGAGTTCGTGGTGCTCGGGCGTCTCGACTACGCGGCGCTCGTGCCTGCGCTCGTCGCCTCGGTGGTCGGTGACATGACCACGCGCGCCCTGGGGATCGGCCACACGCCGTACCCCGAGAGTCCGGCGCTCGCCCTCACGCCCACGGTGCTCGTGGCTTGGGTGATCTTCGCGGTGGCGGTGGCGGCGACGACGACGACCTTCATCGAGCTCACGCACTGGCTCAAGCAGCAGGGCGAGCGGCTCGTACCGCGTCTCGGCCTGCGCATGTTGCTCGGGGGGCTTGTCGTGGTCGCGCTGTGGAAGCTCGTCGGCACGAGCGCCTATCTCGGCCTCGGCGTGCCCGAGATCGTGCGCGCCTTCGAAGACCCCGCGTACCCTCCCTACGCCTTCGCGCTGAAGCTGCTCTTCACGGCCGTGACCCTGGGCGCGGGCTTTCTCGGAGGCGAGGTGACACCCCTGTTCTTCGTCGGAGCAGCCCTCGGTAGCGCGCTGTCCGGGCCCCTGGGGTTGCCTTTGCCGCTCGCTGCGGGCGTGGGGCTCGCGGCCGTCTTTGCGAGCGCCGCCAACACGCCGCTTGCGCTCTCGATCATGGCCATGGAGCTGTTGTCCGCCCACGCCTTCCCGCACGTCGTGATCGTGTGCGTGCTGGCCTATTTGCTATCGGGTCATCGCAGCATCTACACGTCCCAGCGCCTAGTGCAGGGCAAGGGCGGTGGGCTCATGCCGCAGCCGATTGCGCTGCGAGAGCTGTCCCGCCCCAAGGCGCGGTCGGGCCCTGACGACGACCGCGCATAGGCGTACCCAACAGGTCGCCCCGTGGTAGCGTCAGGCCGTCATGGAGAAGAAACGCGCTCAGACCGGTGCTGCTCGTCTCGTCGTCCGCCCACTCCGAGCGAGCGACTACGACGCGGTGGCGGAGTTGCAGAGGCGCTGCTTTCCCGGGATCGACCCTTGGACCCGAGAACAGTTTGAAACTCAGGTCAAGACCTTCGCCGATGGCCAGATCTGCGTCGAGCTCGATGGCAAGTTGATCGCGACCTCGAGCAGCTTGATCGTGCACGAGGCCGACTATTCCGGGGTTCATCGCTTTCAGGACGTGTGCGACGAGGGCCTCACCCAGCACGCGCCCGACGGCGACACGCTGTACGGCATCGACATCGCGGTCGACCCTCGCCATCGCGGCATGCGCCTCGCGCGCCGTATCTACGAGGCGCGCAAGGACTTGGTGCGAAGGCTCAACCTGCGCGCGATCCTGATCGCCGGCAGAATCCCTGGTTATCACAAGCACGCCGCGCAGATGAGCGCCGAAGAGTACGTGCGCCGCGTCGTGCACAAAGAGCTGAAGGACGCGGTGCTCACGGCGCAAACCAGCAACGGGTTTGCGATTCGGCACGTGCTCAAGGGCTACCTCCCCGTCGATCAGGAGTCGTGCGGCTATGCCGTGTTCATGGAGTGGCTCAACGATCGGCGTCTGCCGGACGAGACACCCATCGCGGTGCCGAGCGTGCGTGTCGCGGCCGTGCAGTATCAGATGCGCGCGATTCGTAGCTTCGACGACTTCGCGCAGCAGTGCGAATTCTTCGTCGACGCGGCAGCCGAGTATCGCACCGACTTTCTGCTGTTTCCGGAGCTCCTGACGAACCAGCTTCAGTCGCTCGTCAGCGAGAGCAGGCCCGGGCTCACGGCGCGCCGGCTGAGTGAGTTCACGCCCGCCTACGTCGCGCTCTTCACGCGCTTGTCCATGAAGTACAACATCAATCTCGTCGCGGGAAGCCACCTGTGCGTCGAGGACGGAACCCTGTTCAACATCGCCTACCTGTTTCGACGCGATGGCTCCACCGACAAGCAGTACAAGCTTCACATCCCGCCCGCCGAGCGGCACTGGTGGGGCGTGTCGCCTGGCAACGAGCTCCGCGTGTTCGACACCGATCGCGGCAAGATCGCCGTGCTGATTGGCTACGATGTCGAGTTTCCCGAGATCGCACGCGTGGCCACCGCCTCAGGGGCGTCGCTGTTCTTCGTGCCGTTCAACACCGACTTGCGCTCGGCCTACATGCGCGTGCGAGCCTGTGCCCAGGCGCGCTGCATCGAGAACCACGTCTACGCGGTGCTCGCGGGGTCGGTCGGAAATCTCCCGCTCCTGCGGGGTGCGGACATCCACTACGGCCAGTCGTGCATCCTCACCCCTTGCGACGTGCCGTTCGCGCGCGACGGCGTGGCCGACGAAGCGACGGCCAACGTCGAAACCATGGTGGTCCAAGAGCTCGATTTCGAGGTGCTGCGCAAGAGCCGCCGCAGCGGCAGCTTCAGGCCCTGGCACGATCGGCGTCCGGAGCTCTACGCGGTGCGCTACCGCGACCGCGAGGTGTGAGCGACGTACTCTCCTGTAGGCGTTCGCCTCAGCGCTTCGGGCGTCTGAGTGGGGTGTGCGGTACCTGGGCGAGGGTCGTCGTCCTGGCCCAGTCGAAGACGCAGCCCGAAAGCTCGCTCCACGCGGGATGCAGGGGACAGGGCGCCGCGGGCTTACACGCGCCCCAACCGAACACGCACTTCTTCTGATCCGGCAGCGCGTCGACCGCGGCCAGGACGTCGAGCAGGCGGATGCGACTCGTCTCCTTGGCCAGGCGAAAGCCACCGTGATGGCCTTTTTGCGACGTCAGAAGGCCCGCTTCGGTCAGCTTGCGCAGCACCTTCGACACGTAGGCTGGCGGCACGCCCGTGCGCATGGCGATGTCTGCCGCGCGCAGGGGTGGCTCGTCGCTTTGGGTCTGGGCAAAAGCCGCCATGGTGCGCAGTGCGTATTGCCCGATTTGGGAGAACAACTCCATGCCTTGACCCTCTCGTGCTTCGAGAGTATTTGTTGAATCAAAGGACATCAATGTCCATTGAACCGAAGTGAGGGCCCCATGCCGACCAATCTCTCCGCCACGAGCCTCTCGACCCTGGTGACCGAAACGCCCTCGGCGACGCGGGTGCTGTTGCGCCACGGCCTCGACTTCTGCTGTGGCGGCCAACAAACCCTCGCCGAGGCCTGCTCTCGCGCCGGCCTTTCGCTCGATGGCGTGCTGAGCGAGCTGGCAGCGCTTTCGCCCGATCACGGCGCGCGACGCTGGGATGTCGCGCCCATTCCCGAGCTGATTCAGCACATCCTCGACGTCTATCACGCGCCAATCGAAGAAGATCTCACCCAGCTCAAGGCCATGGCCGACAAGGTGCTGCGCGTGCACGGCGCAAAGGATCCAGAGCGTCTCACCGAGCTACGCGCCACGGTGTACGGCCTTTCCGACGAGCTCTTGCCCCACATGATGAAAGAGGAGCAGGTGCTCTTTCCGTGGATTCTGTCGGGCAGGCAGCCGCGTCCCGAGGCGCCGATCTCGGTGATGAAGCACGAGCACGTGGTGGCGGGCGAGCTGCTCGAGCGAGCCAAGCAGCTCACTGACACCTTCACGCCGCCGGCCGAGGCCTGTCACACATGGCGCAATCTCTACGCGCGTCTCGAGGAGTTCGACAGCGAGCTACGACAGCATATCCACCTGGAGAACAACGTGTTGTTTCCACGCGTGCTCGGGAGCTGAGCTCAACTCGCCTCGCTGCGTGTGAAGTGCACGTAGCTGCCCTTGGCTCGGCGCCGCGCGTGCCAGCCGTGGGGCAGCTCGGGGCTCGTGAAGTAGAACAGAAAGCGCGCATCGATGGGCGCGAGGTTCGTGCAGCCGTGACTGCGCGTCTTGCCGAACTCGTCGTGCCAGTAGGCACCGTGCAGCGCATAGCTGTCGAGGTAGTACTGCACCCAGGGGATCTCTTCGATCTCGTAGTAGCCCTTGTCGGGATCGGGCCCCGACATCGTGGTGGTGATGTGCTTTTCGCGCACCTGATAGGTGCCGGTGGGCGTCGCAAAACCCTCTTCGAGCCCGCTCGACACGAGCGTGGCGAACACGGGCGTCGAGCCTTGGTAGGCGACCAGGGTCTGGTTCGAGAGATTCACGTGGATCCAGCGCGCTCGTTCCGGGATCTGGGCGGGGCGCGCGATGGCGTCGGCGATGCGCACGCGTGAGGCAGGCACACCGAGGCCACCCGGGCCCACGACGACGTCGACACCCTGACGCACCTCGCGCCCTCTCACGGGAAAGCGAGCGTGCTTCAGGGCGGACCCGCGCGGCGTGCCCCTGCGTCCCAGCACGGGTGCCGCCTTCTCATCCCACACGAAGGCGAGCGGGAGCGTCCACGTCGCTCCCAGCAGCTCACCGTGCATCTGCGGCGCAGGCTTGAAGCTGGCGTCGGCCTTGTGCACGGCGCGACCGCGCACGGTGCGAAAGAAGTCGTCGTCGAGATCTGCGCGTGTGTCGCGGGGCAGGGCGACGAAGTAGATCCCGTCCATGACGTCCGACACGACGCGCGGCAAGTTGAGGTGAGGGGTTTCTGCGGGATCCCGCGTCGACAGCGCACCCCGTGTCTGTTCGAGCTCCCGCTTGCTCGGAGGCTCGAGGAAGCGCGGCGCACCCTCCGCCATCTTGGCGTAGCGAAACGGCAGCGCTGCGTCGACATCGGGCGCAGGCTGGTCGCTGCGCGGTGGGCGCGGCTCTGCCGTGATGAGAAAGCCATCGCTACTGCAGGCGTAGCCGCCGCTCGCGAGCTCGTACCACGCGCCCCGCTCACAGCCCTTGCCATCCACGCGTCGAGTTGCCATCAACGTGGTGCCGCGTCGTACAATCCCAGTGGCTTGGGAGTCGCGTTTGGGTCGTTCGAAGATGCGCGTGTCGTACTGGTAGGCGAGCGCGTACCGCTCTCCGCGCGGCGCTTTCGACTCGGGCGCGGGATGCAGCAATCCGGGCGCGGGCGCGGGCTGCGCCAAGACGAGACCGCCCTCAGTGGCGCGAAAGGGCCATGGCGCGGCTCCCTGGAGGTCGACATCGCCCTCCGCTGCCTCTGGTGATCCAAGAGTCGTCGCTGCGTCGGCGTGCTGGTTTGTGCGCATCAGGACCACGGCTGACGCAATGCCGATACTGGCCAGGGCGATCATCCAAGCGTGTTTCGTCACGACCCGAGGACCTCTCTCGTTCGAAGGTGTGGATTTCGTCGATTTGGGCCGAATGTCAGGGATTTTCAGTTGCAGGCGGGTTCAAACCTTGCAACTCCATTCATTGCGGGCGAAAACATCTTACCGCCAACGTTGCGCAAGCGAAACGATGCTTTGTAAAGAACCGCAAGATGTATCACAGCGCGTGGCTTCGTCACTCCTTGGCTGGCGAGCGTCGCTCGTCGAGCTCGTGAGTCGCGATCCATTGTTCGAGGCGAAGAGCAGCCTCTCGGCCCTCGCGAGCGAGCCAGCGGGCAGCGACGCGCCTCTGGTCGTGACCTTGGGTGTGGGGGTGTGCTCCGCGAGAGGCACGATCAGTCGCGGCGTGCCGCTCGATCTCGTGGGGCTCGTGCTGTCGGCCGAGCGCGTGCGCAGCCGACTCGACGCCCATCGGGTGATAGCCCTCGTGGTCGACGCGCACGCTGCTCGCAGTGGCGTGCCGAGCGCCGCCGTCGCCGCCCAGACTGCGCGTGTCGAAGATGCCCTGTTGCGGTTGTCTGCGCGCTGTCGCATTCCGCTCAGCATCGTGCGTGGGAGCGACCTGCATCGTACGCGCGAGCATGCCCGTGCGCGTCGCGCCGTGACCGAGATCGGGGGGGCTGAGCTCGCCGACTACGTGATGCTTCAGACGGCGGACACCCACGCGCTCGGATTGCGCTACGGGCGCATCCTCAAGCTCGGCTGGTCTTTGGGTGGCGTCGCCGCCGAGCGCGACGAGCGCTTCTTCGATCGCTTGTATCGCCGCTGGCTGGGGTCGTCTGCGAGCTTTGTGTACACGCGCGCGGGCCTCACTCTGTCGAGGGAGCGCCCCAGGGCCGCGCCCTACGTCGTGGTTCAGCCCGAGGCTCGTCTCTTGTGCGACGCCAACGAGGATCCGGGCCCCAAGCTCGAGGGGGCGTCGCGTACGCTGACGCCCGACCGCGTGCGCGCGGTGCGAAACCATTACGCGCGGCTCGCACGGGCCTACTCGCGCCTCGGCACCCCGCTCGAGGGGCCGCTCGAGCGACGCCTCACAGGCCTGCTCGACGATCTGTTCCCACGCGTAGGGCGAGAGCTGAGCGCAGAGCTCGACTCGGATGCGGCACGATGAGCGGGCCACGCCTCGATCCGACGACGCGGCTACTGCGCATGGCAGGTGAGTGGTGCGCGCTGGGGGCATCCCGCTTCGACGCCGCCCAGCGCTGTGCGCGCTTCGCCGCCGAACGCCGCGCCTTCACGCCGCGCGACGACGACGTGTTCATCAGCAGCTACCCGCGTAGCGGCACCACCTGGCTACAGCTCATGACGAGGCTGTTGCTGCATGGCGGCGGGCTCGAGTTTCGCCACATCAACGCAGTCGTTCCTTGGTACGAGCGCTCGCTGGCCCTCGGCCGTGCGACCGCGGCGGACTTCGAAGCGCTGCCCTCGCCGCGCATCTTCAAGAGCCACCTGCCCTATGCGTGGCTGCCTGCGCGAGGGCGCCTGATCTACGTCTCGCGACGCGTGGCGGATGTGGTGCAGTCGTACTACGGCCTGTATCGCTCGCACCTTCGCTATCGGGGCAGCATGGCCGAGTTCACCCAGCGCTTCGTGCGCGGCGACCTTCAGTACGGCTCCTGGTACGACCACGTGGCGGAGTGGCACGCCCACGCGAACGACCCACGGGTGCTCCTCCTACGCTACGAAGCCATGCGCTGCGATCCGAGGGCAGCGCTCTTGCAGATCGCGACCTTCTTGGAGGTCGATGTCGCGCCCGAGCGACTCGCCGAGATCCTCGAGCTGAGCAGCCTGTCGACCATGAAGCGCGAGGAGGAACGCTTCGATCACGCGGCGGACGAGCGCTTTCACCTAGGGATGCAGCCCGGACGCTTCATTGGTGAAGGGCAGCGTGGCCGGCGCGCGCACGCACTCACCCGGGAGCAGCTCAGGCTGCTCGAGGAAGGCGCCCAGCGCAGGCCCGCGCGGATACCGCTCTTGCGTCTTTCCGCCTTTCTGCACTGAGGAGCGAGCATGCCTCGAGCGAGCGATCAGCGCGGAAGCGGACGAGCGAGAGCACGAGTCCTCGGGGCCCTGCTCCTCTCCCTCGCCTGCGCGCTCTCGCCCCTGATCTCACCTGAGGTGTCGCGCGGCGAGGATGCCGGGGTGAGGTCGCGCGACGGCCGCCGCCCCCTGTGGCGCAAGCGCAAGCGCACCGGCATCTCGATCCAAGCGGCACTGGCCGAGCAGGAGGGGCTCCTCCAGCTTCTCGATATCGACCCAGGGCCTGCTCCGATCGATCCGCGACGCCAGCTGCGCGAGCTACGTCGTGTGGGGGTGTTGCCGAAGGGCCTCGCACTCAAGGATCTTCGCCGCTGGCCCGCTGAGCCGAGCCCCCCTGCGCGCTGGGACGAGAGCCGCTTTGCGGCCGCGCTCGCGGGGCTGTGCCCTGTGACCGTCGAGCGGCCGAGTGTCGAGGTTTACGCGCGCATCATGCTGCGCAGTGCGCAGCTGTTCGGCGTCGACGCCTCGCTGCTCGCGGCCGTGAGCTATCAACAGAGCGGCTGCAATGCGGCGCGGCGCAGTGCGTGGGGCGTGGGGCTCACCATGCTCAACGCAGGCCTGTTTCCGGGGGCCGTCGCACGCGAGCGCATCTATCCCTACGGACGCTTCCGCGCCGCGCGCTGGGAAGCGGTGACCCTCTCCTTGCCGCAGTATCCATTCTTGCCCGAGAAGCTCGACGAGCCCTCCGCCAATCTCTACTTTGCTGCGGCGCTCCTGCGCGTCTTCGAGGAGCAGTGTCCGCACCTCGACGGCGAGTTTCGCTCGCTGCCCCACCGCCACCCCGTGTCGCACTTCATCTGGGGCGACGTGGTGCAGGATGCAGGCGCCGAGGATCGCATCCTCACGGCACGCCGCCGTTTTCTCGCCCACTATCACGCGGGTGGGTTGCCACCGCCGACGGTGTCGTTTCGCGGCCTCAGTCTCGAGAGCCCCCTCGACGGTGCACCGCGCATCGCGCACCACGGTCTGGGCGAGACGCGCGACCACGGCCGCCGTCCTCACCTCGGTGTCGACTTCATCTCGTCCTTCGGCGAGCCCGTGCGCGCCATTGCGGACGGCATCGTGCGCCATGCAGGAACCGACACCCAGGACGGGCGCTTGCTCAATCTCGAGCCCATGAAAGCTGCATTGGTGCCGCCGCGTGAGATGGGGCCGCGCGGCCTGTTCGTGCGCATCGATCACGCGGCGTCGCTACACTCGGTGTACGCCCATCTTGCGCAGTACACCGTGCAGGGCGGGCAAAGGGTGCGCCGCGGAGAGCTGATCGGCTACGTCGGACGCACCGGCATTCGCGACTCCGATCCGCATCTTCACTTCGGGTTGTTCGAGCATGACGCGGTCGTCGACCCGCTCGTGGCGCTGTCGGGGCTCGTCTTTGGTCCTTCGCATCTCGTGCAACCGCCGAAGGGCAGCGTACGCTGAGGATGAGCGCATTCGACAGCTCTTCAGCGCGGGGGGCGTGTGCGCGTGCGAAACCACTCGCGGTAGCGAGCCATCTTCTCGCGCTGTGCGGCGGGCGCGCGCCGCTTGCAGGTCTTGGCCTCGTCGCTGTCCTCAGGGGCGCCCCAGCGGATCTCGACACAGTCGTTCGGGTTGTAGGCCATCTCGAGCGCCGCGACGCGTTCGACCACGTCGTCGAGCGTGAGCTCGTGCGGGGTGCCGTCGCTGCGCGTGTAGCGGAAGCGTCGGCCGCGCAGGGCATCCCGTAGCTCTTTCTCGAGCGTCTCGATGCGCTTCGCGAGCTCGCCGTGGGCGATGCCGTAGCGTTCCGGCTGGGCGCGCACACGCTCGGGAAAGGCGCGCACAGTGTCGATCGCGATCAGCAAGCGCATGTCCCGTGAGGGCGTGGCGAAGTCTTCCCAGGGCCCCTGGGTCTCGAAGATGGCGTGTCCGTCGGGCATGTCCATGCCGCGCGCACTGCCGCGCACGAAAGCCTCGCCGTTGTCCACGGCGGAGATGCGTCGCACCGTCTGCTCCTCGAGCGCGTCGACCACCATGTGCAGTCGATCGCCGACGGCGAGGGGCCGCGGATAGATGAGCTCGTCCATGCGGGTGTAGAAGCCGTCGGCGTTGAGCTCGTATTGCTCGCGCGCGTAGGGTGCAAAGTCGGGGTGGCTTGTGAGCTCGCCGTTGCCGAGGGCGCGCAGGGCGCGCGTCTCTGCATCGAGCACAATGGGTCGAAACGCCTTGAAACCCGCTCCTGCATCGGTGGTGTCGGGCGTGAACAGAAAGTTGCCAGGCCAAAAGCGTCGGCGCCCCACGGCTGCGTCGGGCTGCGCATCGGCGCCGAGCAACATGCCAGAGCCTAGAAGACCCTGGGGCACCCACTTGGCCACGACGATCATGTGTCCGTAGGGATCGGCGAACATCGTGCCTGGGCTCAGGGCGCGTCGGGTGAGGGCGATGGGGTAGAAGTCTGTCTCTTCGTCGTCGGGACGCGTGCGCCCGGAAGCGGAATGCACCGCGGAGCCCACCACGCGGCGCGCGAAGTCGCGAAAGGCCTGCACGTCGTTCGGCGCCTCGAAGGGCTGCGCGTTCGTCTCGAGGGCGTTGCAGCGTGGCGGAACGCCGGGCTTACCCCGCGTGCAGTGGCGAAAACCGAAGGGCAGGCCGAGCTTCCACGCGAAGTAGGCGCGCAAGGAGTAAGGAAGGTCGGCGCAATCGGGCTCGAGGCGCAGCGCTTCGTCTTCGCCGAGCCCCAGGTGGTCGTAGAGCAGGTTGCGCTCGCGATCGCGAATCAGCTCGTCGAGCGACGTCCAGGTTCGGGTGTCTTCGACCGGATGCGAGAAGAGCTGCTCGACGAAGGCTGCGTAGAGGTGCTCCACGTCGCGTTCCCAGCGCGCGCGCGTAGACCACGCCGCAGCGTCGGGGGCCCGGGGCGCTTTCACCTCGGACTTGCTCGCGGGGGCGACGCGAAAGCGCTCACAGGCAAGCACGCGCGGTCCGTCGGCGAGCAGCACCGTCCAACGTCCCGCTGCGGGCTTTTCGAGCTCGATCACGCGCGAGAAGGGGCCCACGCCGAGCTCACGTGGCTCGGGCGCCGAGAGCTTGCCCTCGGGATCGACCAGCCACAGGCGCGAGGGTCGCGTGTCTTCGGTGCTGGCCGCGATGACTCGCAGCGGCGCGTCGGCGCGCGGTGTGCGCGGGCTCTTGAACAGGCGGATGTCGAGGCTGTCCTCGCAGCTCTTGGGATCGAGCTTCACGGGGGGCGCCGAGCGGCGAAAGCGCGCGAACGACAGAAGCGCGTAGCCCGGGGGCTTTCCGAAGACGGTGAGCTGGGTCATGCGCTCGAGGAATGAGCGACGGCTCGTGCCCTGACCGAGCTCGAGGCCCGTGACACTCACCCGATCGACCTCGAACAGCGTCTCGCCCGCGCCGTCACAGGGCGCGAGATACTCCGCGAACGAGTGCAGCACGCGCGGCACGCCCTCCCGATCGCGACCGAGGTAGATCATGATGTGCCCAGGGAAGTGGATCAGCACGACCCCGCGCCCGTGCGCCTCATCGAGCAACGACAGGCGCTCCACCTCGCCCGCTTGCTCGGGGATGTCGAGGGTGTAGGTGCCGGAGCGGCTCTGCTCGATGCTCACGCGTGGCAAGTGAAGGCCAAAGCTCTCGAGCACGTCGAGCGTGAGTCGTGAGCAGTCGCGTCCTCCGCCCTCGTCGCCCCAGCCGTAGGGGCTGCCCATGTATTTGAAGGCTTCGGCGAGCAGCGCGCGTCGCGTCAGAGGACGTGTCTTCGGCCGTGCCTTGCGAATCCCTTCGGCTTCGCTCGGCGACAGCTCCGTCGACAGCGGCGCGGTGGGGGCCACGAAGCCCACGGCGTCGCGCGAGCGGGCGTAGATGAAGCCGTTTGGGAGCCGCGCCAAAAGCTCGACAGGCGCCTCGGCACGCACGCTCGAGCAGCGATTGCGGTCGAAGCGTGCATCTTGGTCACGGGCGACGATCGGTGGCGCAAACGGCGCGCAGTGCAGGCGCACCTCCCCAGTCGCTCGCCGCATGCTCGGTTGGGGATCCAAATGGGTGAGCGTAGATCGCGACACGCTCGCCAAGGCATCTCTTGCGTCCGTGCGGTATTCGCCCGATTCGAGGCGCGCGCGCAGGTAGTCGAGGCGCGCCGTGAGCTGCTCGAGAATCTGCTCCGGGGCGAGGGCGTGACGTAGGTCGGTCGTTCTCGGTGCACCCTCGGCATCGAGGCGCAGCGTCTCGTCGTGGCTCGCGAGCTCGGCTTCGTCGAGCAGCACCTCGTCGAGCGTCGGGGATGAGCGTGCGAGCCAATACTCGAGCTCGGCGTGCTCCGGGCGCGTTCCGGGAAGGAGCAATGGGGCCTTCTTGCGCTCGGGGCAGCGTTCGTCGGCCCGGCCGTCGATCGGCACATCGCCCGACCGTGCGCCGTTCGCGGCGAGTGTCTCGGGCGAAGCACACGAGGAGGCGCCGTGCACACACAAGAGCAGCGGGAGAACGAGCCGACGGGCGGCGAGCGAGAAGGGCGCGCGAGGCACGATGCCGCAAACCTCAGGCCGCGGGCGGGACGATGTGCCACAGGCCGTGGCCGCCGCCGCTCGTGTCGTCGGCTTCGAAGCGCACGAAGCCGCGCGAGATGAGGGTGTCGACGAGTTGCTCGGCCTCGAGCTCCGAGCACTCGAGCACGGAGAACACGGCGTCTCGAATCAGGGTGCGGCCGACGATGAAGCCCTCGGTCGAGCTCCCGCCCAGGTTGTTCACGATCAGCCGCGAAAGGTCGGCCAGATCGATCTCTTCGATGTGCAGCGTCGCCATGGGGATATGGTGGGATGCGCCAGGCGCGTGCGTCAAGCGCGCGGGGCCGGCTAGCATCTCGCGCTGTATGCGTGCGCAGTGGTTTTTGTCGAATTCTGCGTGCAATTGCGGTCCCGTGATATGCCGGGCGAGGCTTCGATGCGCTACCTGCGAGAGCCTGCGTTCCATGCACGTCACACGTTCACTTCGCTTTTTGTTCGTGCTGTCGCTGCTCCTTGCGGCATCGGCCCCCGCTCGCGCCCAGGCGCCTGAGCAGCCAGAAGCGAAGACCGACGCCGGTGTCCGCGCGGAGGGCCTCAGCACCGCGGCGCGCATCGAGGCGCTCGAGGCCCTTGCGAGCGGGGCGCTGCCGAAGGTGCCGATCGCGGAGGTGCTCGAGGTCTCTCTCGACGACGACAGCTCCATGGTGCAGCGCGACAACGCGCTCAGGCTCGAGCGGCGCAACACGCTGATCGCCGTGCGCCAGGCGCGTCGCTTGAAGACGAAGACGGACGAAGAGCTCGCGCTCATGGAGGAGCAGATCCTGCTCATGGATCTCGAGCGCAAGGTGCTTGCGCTCCCCATCGAGGTGCGTGAGCGGCTCGTGATGCTCGATGGCGAGGCCCGCGACCGCGCGGTGGCGGAAGTGCAGGCCGAGGAGAAGCGCGCGGCCGAGGCACGTGAGCAGAGCACGCGCGCGGAGGACGAGACACGTGCCGCCCAGGCTGCCCTGGAGCTCGACGAGCAGAAGCGACGGGCCGAGCAGGCGAGGGAGCAGGCACTCGCGACGGAGCGAGCGCTGCTCGAGCGCTTGCTCGCTCGACTCCAAACGGTGCGGGCCGAGCAGAAGGCTCTCGAGAGCCAGCTCGCTGAGCGCGCCTCCGCCCGCCTGGCCGTGGGCGCCGAAGACGAGCGCGTGAGGCAGCTTTCGAAGCGTGTCGCCACAGTCACGCACGGTAGCGAGGCAGCCGATGCGCTCTACGACCTGATCGTGGAAGACCTGCGCTCGCTTCGGGCCGACATCGAGGCGCGCCTGTCGGCCTACGGCGCGCCTCCGAAAGTGCCGCGCGTCGCCGATGAGCTATCGATCCCCGAGGTCCGAGCGCCCGAGCTTCAGTCCCTGCGCAGCGAGCTCTTGTCCCTGCGCGCCGCGATCGCAGACGACGCGGAGGGCTTGAGCAAGGACGCGATCGAGGAGAGCTGGGCGGAGCTCGATCGCGCGATGGCCAAGGAGCGCAAGCTCAACGCGCTGCGCATCCGCCTGCTCGACCGGGTGTCTGCCGAGAAGGCCGAGTCGGTGCTGGGCTTCGGTCGCGAGGGACTCGCACAGCTCGACCGCGAGATCTATCACGCACGGCTGTTTTCGCGCTGGCTGTCGTTGTCTTGGCGCCGCCAGCTCGGGCAGGCTCTTCTCTCGCTCAGCTCGCCCCGCCAGATCGGGGCCATCCTGTTCGAGCTCAGCCTCATCGCGTTCGTCGTGTACCTGTCACGCCGGGTGCTTGCCGCGCGGCGCAAGTTGTTCGAGGCCGCGCGCTCGCTTTCGATGCGCGCGCTTCGCAATGTGCGTCGCGTGCGCGTCGCCCATGCACTGCTTTCAGCCGTCGAGGTCGTGTTCTCCGAGCTCGTGTGGTTTCTCGCCGTCCTCTTTGCAGGCTTTCTGCTGGGCGAGATCTTGCAGCACGGCATCCTGCAGGTGTTGTACGCGCTGCTCGCCCTGTTCACGGGCTATCGCTTGGTGCTTGCTGCCACCCACCGCTCCCTCTCCTGGGCGGCGTCGGCGCGCGCAGCGTCCGCGCGCCATGCAGCGCAGCGCAGCGACAAGATCCTGCGCTCGGTACAGATGATCGGGCGCTATGTGCTCGTCATCTTCCTGGTGCTGAGCATCGCCGAAGCGGCCGTCGAGCGGGGCTACCTATACCACCTGTTCGAGCGCCTCGCGTGGCTCGCCGCGCTGCCCCTTTTCGTGTGGCTCATACGCAACTGGACGGGCGAGATTTGCGATGCCTATCTCTCGGTGCACGCAGAGGGGGGGCTTGCGGCTTCGGTGCGCCGCGCGCGCGACCGTTGGTACGGGTTTCTCGTGGCCCTCGCTGCATTTCTCGTGCTCGTTCCGACGACCGTCGCGCGCTGGGCTCACCATTTCGTGCTCGGCTTCGAGCGTTCGCGCAAGGCGCTCGCATATCTGCTGCGACGACGCCTCGAGCGGCAGGCCGAGGAGAGCCCTCCGGTGGTCGGGTCGGTGGCGCCGAACCTGCCCCAGCGGCTACTCGACGCGCTCACGCTCGATCCGATCTGCGAAGAGGCGCCCTTGCTCATCGATCGCTTTCCGGGCCTCGAGGGCCTTCGCGAGCGCTTCGAGGCGTGGCGTGTGGACGGAGGGCTCGGCGCGACCTTGGTGGTCGGTAAGGCCGGTTTCGGCAAGACTACCTGGCTGCACGCGGCAGCGCGCGCGTTGCAGGCGACGCCCGTCACGAAGCTCTCCCTCTGCACGCGGACGACGGATCCGGCGCGTGTACGCGCGGAGCTTGCGCGTGCCGCCGGGCTCCCCGAGGCTGCCGCCGCGAGTACGGAGAGTCTTTCTCAAGCCCTCGGCACGGGCCCCCAACGCGTGATGTGGATCGATGATTTGCACGTCTGGTTCGTGCGTCGGCCTGGCGGGCTCGAAGGCCTGCTCGAGCTCGAGCGTGTGATGCTGGCTACGGGCGGGCGCGTCTACTGGCTCGCGTCGATCGCGCACCATGCCTACGGCTTCGTGTCCTGGATCAACCAGGGCGCGAGCGTCTTTCGGCAAGTGGTGCGGCTGATGCCTTGGACGGAGGCCGAGATCCAGCGGCTGTTGTCGAAGCGCATGGCGCAGTCGGGCTTCAGCGTCAGCTACGAAGAGCTCGTCGTCAACCAACTCGAGGGCGTCGATGCCGACCAGCAGCTCCTCAGCACGGCGCGCGACTACAACCGCTTGGTCTGGGATTACGCCGACGGGTCTCCGCGTGCGGCCATCGACGTGTGGCGAGCGTCGCTCTTGCCCCAAGGCGCGTCGACCCTGACCGTGCGCCTCTTCGGGGCCCCTTCGTCGGCCGAGCTCGAGGCTCTCGGCGACGCCGGACGTTTCGCGCTCGGAGGGATGGCCTGGCACGGCCGCATCGATCTGAGTGAGCTCGCCACGAGCCTCAGGCTGCCCCACAACGCTGTGCGCGTCGAGGTCGACAAGCTGTGCGAGCTCGGTGTGCTCACGAGGTGCGGCGATGACCTCGGCGTGAGCGTGTCCTGGTGGCCTGTGGTGATGCGATATCTAAAGCGTAAGCATCTCGTGGAGGGATGAGCCCATCATGGAAGGTAGCGGTCCCAGCATCATCGATCTCGTGCGGGTCGCGGGGCTCGCCACCGCGATCGCCGTGCTGTTTGCGACCTGGCTCGCCGTTCGCTTCGTCACCGGCACGCTGCAGGGCATTGGTAACCGCATCACCGAGCGCCGTCTGCAGCTGTACCAGCTCGCCACGATCAGCCGCTTCGTCATCTACCTGGCGGGCATTGCGGTCGCGGTGGCCCTCTCGTTCAACCTGTCCCAGGACGTGCTGCTCGCCATCGGTGGTACGGCCGCCGTCACCATCGGCTTTGCCCTGAAGGATCTCGCGGCGTCGGTGCTCGCCGGCGTGATCATCATCGTCGACCGGCCCTTTCAGGTGGGCGATCGGGTGACCTTCGAGGGGTATTACGGTGAGATCACCGAGATCGGTCTGCGCTCGGTACGGCTCGTCACCCTCGACGACAACGTGGTCACCGTGCCGAACAACAAGTTCCTGACGGAGATCACCTCGTCGGGCAACTGGGGTGCGCTCGACATGCAGATCCAGATGGACTTCTACATCGCGCCCAACCAAGACCTGGCCCTTTCCACGCGCATCGTCGAGGAGGCGATTCAGCACACCCGGTTCGCGTACATCCACAAACCGTGGGTGATTCGCGTGAACCAGGTGTTGATCGAGCAGCACGTCGCGATTCGTCTCAGGGCCAAGGTGTACGTGCTGGATGTGAAGTACGAGAAGGAGCTCGAGACAGACGTCACCGAGCGCGTGCTCGAGGGCTTCATGCAGCACGGCATTCGCATGCCCGTGCACGGACCCGACGCGCAAGCGGCGTGAGGCGAGGCAGAGGCGAAGCATGAACGCGTTGGAAAACGGACTATCGGCGCTCTGGGCCTCCCAGGCGCTTGGCCTACAGCTCGTGACTCGCTGGCTGCAGAACCTGCTCCTCGCGGTCCTGGTATTCGTGGCCTACTACGTGCTGTGGATCGTCGTGACGGCGCTGCACGACTACAACGTCGCGATTGAGCTGCAGGCTTGGACCCACGACGAGCGCGAGCACGTCGCCATGCGGTTCGAGCTGCGCGAGCGCTGCTTC
>CAYNOM010000018.1:0-4031 GCA_964398415.1 uncultured Polyangiales bacterium
CGAGGTGGGTGAGATCCCCCTGGAGACCCAAGCAAAGCTGCTGCGTGTGCTGCAAGAGCACGAGATCGAACGCGTGGGCAGCAGCCAACCGATCCGCGTCGACGTGCGCGTGATCGCCGCGACCAACCGCGATCTACGCGAGGAGGTGGCCGCGGGACGCTTCCGGGCCGATCTCTACTATCGGCTCGCCGTGTTCCCGATCAAGCTGCCGCCCCTGCGCGCACGCACGGCGGACATCCCGAAGCTCGCGCAGCACTTTCTCGCTCGGGGCTGCCGAGGGCGTCGCATCGCGTGCAAGGGGTTCACCCAGGAGGCGCTCGACTGGCTCGTCCGCTATCGGTGGCCTGGCAACGTGCGCGAGCTACAGAACGTGGTCGAACGCGCCAGCATCCTCTTGCAGGGCGAGTGGGTCGACCTCTCGCTGATCGAGCAGATCGGCGGTGGCCAGGTGTCGGGGCTCGCGCCGTCCATCGCCCCTCCGGCCCAGGCCAGCACCGACGTCAGCGAGCTCGTGTCGCTCGAGGAGATGGAGCGTCGCTACATCGAGCGTGTGCTGTCAGCCTGCGGGGCGCGTATCGAGGGAGAGGACGGCGCGGCCAACATCCTCGGGCTGCCGCCCAGCACCCTGCGCTCGCGCATGCGCAAGCTCGGGGTCAAGAAGCCCCGCACGTGAGCTCGGCGCGTTCTTCAGTCGACCAGCGCGCGGCCGTTCGTCTTGGCGGCCTTGGCCCTACCATTCGAAGGCTTCTTCGCCTGTTCGAGCACCGACAGATCGGGCATGAAGGGCTTGCCGAGGCGCCGCTCCTTCAGCCACACGAAGCCCTCCTTGAGCATGAGCTGCGTCGAGAGGCTGAGCTGGCTCACGAGGTCGGTCGTGTCGAGCGTCGAGAACAGGGTGTCGCCGAGCGCGAACGGAAAGAGGCTCGGCACGTTGCCGCGCGCGTACTCGAGGAGCCACACGCCGGGCCTGAGCTTCGAGCCGTTGGCCGTGCCCCGGGGCAGGCAGGCGAGGTCGCCGGCCGTGTGTGTCTTGCGCTCGAAGCTGCCGGGTTGATAGGTCCAAAGCTCGCCCTGCATCACCACGTCGTAGATCTCGGCGCGGTGGCGGCCGCTGTGGCCTTCGCTGCCGATGGCGGTGCCGCAGAACAACAGATACTCGTCCAAGGACACGTGCAGCATGCTGATCGAGCACATGATGCCGCCCGCCGTGCTCCACATCCACGGCTGTCCAGGGTTGACGTGGTCGCCATACACGCGCTTGAGCGAGCGTGACACGGCTTCGATCTGCTCCTCCACCGGCAGGTCGAGGTGCATGCGCACGACGTCGCGCAGGGTTTCTGGGTCGAACAGGTAGGCCATCTTCGTCTCTCGTTGGCGGTCCAAGGGATCAGGGCACCTCAGCGCTTGTGTGGCGCACGCCCCCCCGAAGGATGAGGCTCTTCGATGAAGGCGTCGAGCAGAGCCAGCAGTTGTTCTAGAAAACCGTAGAACACCGAGATCTTGTCGCGTGTTGCGCGCAGCTCGCCCAGAAGCTCCCGCGGCGCATCCCGCTCGAGGGCTTCGGTTTGCTCGAGCAGCTCGCGCATCGCCGAAAGCACGGGCAACACCTCGCGGTCGCGTCGCGCGCGGATCGTGTTGCGCATCCACTGCCAGGGATCGGGCTCGGAGGTGAAGAACGCGCGTCGCTCGCCGGGCACGTGCAGCCTGCGGATCACGCCCGAAGACAAGAGCTTTTGCACCGTGGTCGAGGTGTTGCCGTGGCTGATCTTGAGCCGCTCGCCGATCTCCTCGGCGCACATGGGGTCCTTGGCGATGTACAAGAGCGAATGCAGCCGCCCGCCCGAGCGCTGGGTGCCCCAGATGCTGGCGAGCTCGCCCCAGCTGTCGATGAAGCGATCCTGCAGGGCAGTGAGCCGCTCGCGCGCCGAAGTTGTGTCACCCGTTTCTGACATGACTGACAACACCGACCGTAGCTTGAACTCGCGCCCTACCACAAGCCCCCGCGTCGCAGGGCCTCAGTCCGGCTGGAACACGCGGTTTTGGCTGCGGTCGTCGTCGTAGAACGCGGGGACGCGATCGAACGTGAGGGCGCCGAAGGCGTTGACGATCAGCGCGAACAGGCCGCACAGCACGAAGCCCGTCCCCAAGCGCCGCGCCCCCAACGCCAGCAACACGAACAGAAGCGGCATGTAGTCGAGGGCGAAGCGGTAGCCGAACTGAATCCAGCCGCTGTTCTGGTAGCAGAGGTTGAGCAGGGCCACGGCGGCCGTCGCGGCATAGAGCCCGGCCATCCGTGCGTCGACGCGCTTCGGCCACAGGGTCAAGAGCAGGTTTGGCGTCGTGAACCAGAGCGCGAGGCCGTGCAGGCTGAGCTTGAGGTGTGGGGCCGCGGCGGTGATCCAGGGCAAGGAGGCCAGGTAGATGGCCAGGTTCTTCGAGAGGTAGTGGTAGTTGAACAGGCCCCAGGTCTCGATGCGCGTCTTCCAGCGGATTTGCAGGTATTCGTGGCCGAAGGCGAAGGGGGAGCCAAAACGCGCGGCGTTCATCCAGAGCTGGAGCGCGCTGAGGATCACGATCGGCAGCGCGAAGACGAGCCCCGTGCGGATCACGCGCCCTAGGTCGGCGCCCGCAAACCAGCGCACGAGGCCGACGAAGCTGGGCTCGAAGGCTCGCGTACCGGGCTCGTTTTTGCGCTGGGTGGCGAAGGTTTCGACCACGAAGAAGAGCACGAGCAGGGCCGTCGTGGTGCGCGTCATGAAGCTCAGTCCGAGCATCAAGCCGGCGAGCCAGGGATGCTTGGCGTCGAGCGAAAACAACAGGTAGAGGCAGATCAGCGACGACGCAACGACGTGCGCGGCAAACCACACGGTGCCCTGCACCGCCACGTAGAAGAACACCGTGCCGAAGGCGAAGAGCCCCGTGAGCAGCAGATTGTCGCGGGTCGAACGCGCTCCACCGTGGCGCTCGGAAAGGCGCCGCAGCAGCACGAACAACAGGGCAGGGGCGAGGCCAGCCAGGATGGCCCAGAACAGCCTGTCCCACACCGCGGTGCCCCAGATCGCGACGGCGGGCAGGATGACCACGGCGGGGAACGCCGGAAACGACACGTACCACTTGCCGTCGAAGCGGGCCCAGTCGTTGTTGCCGGGCGGCCGAGTGCCCACGACGTCGAGCTGGCCGTGCAGAAAGCTGTCGGCGAGGTGCACGAAATGGTTGTCGGGCGAGGGGCGAAGGCCGCGCTCGCCCAGCACGAGTGCGTAAATGGTCGCGCAAAGCGCGAAGATCGCGAGTGGAAGGGCGGCCTGCCTGCGCATGGGCGGGCCGAGCATAGCAGGGCTTCTTGACCTTCGTGGGCACGGGCCTTATCCCACCGCAAAGTCGTAGCGCGCGCCGTCTCGTGCGCGCACCCCGAAGGAGCCCTGACCATGTCCTCCCTGACCCGTGAAGCCGTGCTGTCTGCGCTGGCCCAGGTCATCGACCCCGCCTTCAACAAGCCCATGCTCGAGCTCGGCACCCTGCTCGATGTGGTGGTCGAGGGCGACGGTGTGCACGCCAGCGTGCGCCTGAGCGCGCCATCCGAGGATCTGCAGGCCAAGATCCGCGAGCGCATCCACGAAGCCCTCGTGCCGCTCAAGGTGGAGCGCGTGGTGCTCGACTGGGACCTGCAGGTGCCGACGCGCGACGTGGGCGGCGAAGACCCCATCCCTGGGGTGCGCAACGTGGTGCTCGTGATGAGCGGCAAGGGTGGCGTGGGCAAGAGCACCACGGCGGTCAATCTCGCGCTCGCGCTCAAGCGTGCCGGGGCCCGCGTGGGGCTGCTCGACGCCGACATCTACGGTCCGTCGATCCCGACCATGTTGGGCATCCAAGGTTTTCCCTCGAGCGAAGACGGAAAGACCATCGAGCCCCTCGAGCGCTTCGGCATCAAGCTGATGAGCATCGGCTTTCTGATGGAAGACACGAAGAGCGCCATCGTCTGGCGTGGTCCGATGCTGCACGGGGCGCTGCAGCAGTTCCTCGGCGACGTGCGC
>CAYNOM010000018.1:4041-6147 GCA_964398415.1 uncultured Polyangiales bacterium
GGCGAGCTCGACTACCTGGTGATGGATCTGCCCCCGGGCACGGGCGACGTGGCCCTGAGCCTGTCGCAGAAGCTGAAGGTCACAGGCGCCGTGATGGTGACGACGCCCCAGGAGGTCGCGCTGCAGGACGTCTACAAGAGCGTCTCCATGTGCGACAAGCTCAACATTCCGATCCTCGGCGTGGTCGAGAACATGAGCTATTTCATCGACAGCGCCGGCGTGAAGCACGAGCTGTTCGGCTCGGGTGGCGGACAGACCATCGCCGACTTCGCCAAGGCGCCGCTCATCGGGCAGGTGCCGCTCGAGCCCAAGGTGCGCGAGTGGGGTGACAACGGCACGCCCATCGTGCAAGCCCAGCCCGATAGCGCTTCTGCCAAGGCTTTTTCCGCGATCGCCGACCAGCTCACGGCCATCATCGCGCAGCGTCATTTCGAGCGCTCGGGCGGAGGCAAGGCGCCCGCCACGAGTGGGCCGCGCCGCCTGAAGATCGTCCGCTAGTGGACCTCTTCGATCACGCTCGAGGCCGCGATCCCGAGGGCGCCCCGCTCGCCGATCGCATGCGCCCGCGCAGTCTCGACGAGGTCGTGGGGCAGCGCCACATCATCGCCCCCGGCAAGCTGCTGTACGAGGCCATCCAGGCCGACCGCGTTCCGTCGATGATCCTGTGGGGCCCGCCGGGCACGGGCAAGACCACCCTTGCGAGCGTGATCGCGACCGAAGCCCAGAGCGAGCTCATCCCGTTCAGCGCCGTGATGGGTGGCGTGCCCGAGCTACGCGAGATCATCGCCAAGGCCGCCGAGCGAAAGCGCCTGTTCGGCAAGCGCACGACGCTGTTCATCGACGAAATCCACCGTTTCAACAAGGCCCAGCAGGACGCGCTCTTGCCCCACGTGGAGCGCGGCACCATCACGCTGATCGGCGCCACCACCGAAAACCCATCATTCGCGGTGAACGCGGCGCTGCTCTCGCGCGCCCGGGTGTTTCGCCTCGAGGCGCACACCCCCTCCGATCTGGTGGCCCTGTTGTCGCGTGCCTTGGCCGACAGCGAGCGTGGGCTTGGCCTACTGGGCCTCTCCGCCACGGACGACGTGCTCACGATCCTGGCCGACGGAGCACGCGGCGATGCGCGACGTGCCCTCGACGTGCTCGAGCTTTCGGCGCGGCATGCCGCGGGCCAAGGCCGAGACGAGCTCGACCTCGAGATGATCGAAGAGGCGTTGTCTTCGCGCACGCTGCTCTACGACAAGAGCGGCGAAGAGCACTTCAACGTCGTCAGCGCCTTCATCAAGTCGCTGCGCGGCACCGATCCCGATGCGGCCATCTACTGGATGATGCGCATGCTCGAAGCGGGCGACGATCCGTTGTTCGTGCTGAGGCGCATGATCATCTTCGCCAGCGAGGACGTGGGCACCGCCGACCCGAGCGCGCTCGTGCAAGCCGTGGCGGCCGATCAGGCCTTTCAGCGACTCGGCATGCCCGAGGGGATCTTCGCCATGGCCCAGTGCTGTCACTACCTGGCCTGCGCCCCGAAATCGAACGCCAGCTACCGCTCGTTCAAGGCCGCCCAGGAAGACGTGCAGAAACACGGGGCCCTGTCCGTGCCGCTCAAGCTCAGAAACGCGCCCACCCGCGCGATGAAGCAGTGGGGCTACGGAAAGGACTACAAGTACGCCCACGAGCACGACGGCTACGTGAAGGGCGAGACGTACCTGCCCGACGCGCTCGCCGGACGTCGCTACTACGAGCCCAAGGACGTGGGCATCGAGGCACGCATCCGCGCCCGCTTGCGTGCCCTGCGCGGCGAGCAAGATTGAGCCCCCGCACAACCCGCTTCGGCTCGATTCGCTGCCATCGTGCCCTCTGGGTGATAGGCTTGGCCGGCTGAGCGACGAGTCCCTTCGGAGCGACCCCTTCATGAACGCACCGGCTGCCACCACCACCCGCCCTCCGTGGGGCTTTCTGTTTCTCGCCGCGCTGACGGCGATCCTCTTGGCCGTCACGGTCTACATGGTGTTCATGGTGGCGCCCGTCGAGCAGCAGATGGGCATCGTGCAGAAGATCTTCTACTTCCACGTGCCGAGCGCCATCGCCGCCTATGTCGGTTTC
>CAYNOM010000018.1:6157-23148 GCA_964398415.1 uncultured Polyangiales bacterium
GTGGGCTCCATCTTCTGCCTGATCGTGTTGATCACGGGCCCTTTGTGGGCGCGCAAGGCCTGGGGCACCTTCTGGACGTGGGACCCTCGCCTCACCACCACGCTGCTCGTGGGCATGATCTACATCGCCTACTTGCTGCTGCGAAACCTGGGTACGGTGGGCGAGGCCGAGCGCAAGTTCGCCGCGGGCCTGGGGCTGCTCGGCGGCGCGTTGATGCCGATCATCCACTACAGCGTGCAGCTGTGGCGCGGCCAGCATCCGACGGTGATCACGAAGCAGGGCGGTGGCCTGCACCCCGACATGGGCATGGCCCTGGGCTTCTCGTTCATGGCGTTCACGAGCCTCGTGATCTTGCTGGTTTGGGCGCGTGCGCGGGCCGAGCGCGATCGTCAACGTGTGCTGATGCTCGAGCTCGATGCGGCGGAGCTCGGTATTTTGGAGGAAGCGTGATGAAGGCGCAGATGCGCGTGTGGTGGCTCGTCGTGGCGGGCGCGGTTCTTTCGCTGGCCAGCGCCGTGACGACGACGGCCTGGGCCCAACAAGACGCCGCTGCCGACAGGGCGACGGCGTTTCGTGCCGTCACCGGACCCGAGGTCGAGCAGGTGCCTGGCGGGCCCCTGATGGTGTCGGCCTACGCCGTGGTGCTCGTCTTGCTCGTGGGCTACGTGGGGCGTCTCGCGCTCCTTCAGAAGAAGACCACGGCCGAGGTCGAGCGCCTCACCCAGGCCATCGAGCGCACGCGCAAGGCCAAGTGAGGTGTGGATGCCGAGCGCGACCCACGTGCTTTACATCCCGGGGGTGTTCGTCGCGGGGCTGATCCTCGGCTTTCTGCTCGGCGCGCGCGCCGCGAAGTCGATGCTCGAAAAGCGCGAGCGCGAGCGCAGGCAGTAGCCCGCCGCGTTGCGGGCGATCGCGCTTTACCACGCGATTTACAGCAAAGCGAAGGCTCGTGCGGCTCCTCGCGTGCACGTCTGTGAATCGTGTCTCACGCTTGCCGCGAGGAGAGGTGGACATGCTGAGCTTCGATCTGAGCCCCGAGCAAAAGGCCCTGAAAGACAACGTTGCGCGCTTCACGGCCGAGCGCATTACGCCCGTGGCGGCCGAGCTCGAGCGCGACTCCACGTTCCCCCACGAGATCATCAAGGAGGCGTGGGAGCTCGGCCTGTCGGCGCCGGTCATTCCCGCCGAGTACGGCGGTGCGGGCGCATCCCACGTCGATCAGGCGCTCATCACCGAGGAGCTCGCCTACGGCTGCACGGGCATCCAGACCAGCATCACCGCCACCACGCTCGGCGCCACGCCCGTGATTCTCGCCGGCAACGAGGCCCAGAAGAAGAAGTACCTGGGCATGCTCACGAACGAGTTTGCGCTGTGCGCCTACGCCACCACCGAGCCGTCGGCGGGCAGCGACGTGGCGGGCCTTCAGACGCGCTGCGTGCAAAAGGGCGACGACTGGGTCTTGAATGGCCAAAAATGCTTCATCACCAACGCCAGCCACGCGCGTTGGTACGTGATCTTCGCGACGATCGATCCCAAGCTGCGCCACAAGGGCATCGCGGCGTTCATCGTCGATCGCGACACGCCCGGCCTGTCGCTCGGCAAGAAGGAAGACAAGCTCGGCCAGCGCGCGAGCGACACGAACACCATCATTCTCGAAGACGCCGTCGTGAAGGGCGAAAACCTGCTCGCTCCCCCCGGCGAGGGCTTCAAGGTCGCCATGCAGACCTTCGACGCCACGCGTCCAGACATCGGCATGGGCGCCGCGGGCCTCATGCGTCGCTGCATCGACGAGAGCGTGCGCTACGCCAAGGAGCGCAAGACCTTCGGCACGCCCATCGCCAACCACCAGGGCGTGCAGTTCATGATCGCCGACATGGCGATGAAGGCCGAGGCCACGCGTCTGCTCGCCCTCAAGGCCGCCTACTTGCTCGACAAGGGCGAGCGTAGCTCCCTGTTTTCGGCTTTCGCCAAGGCCCTCGGGGCAGACAGCGCCATGCAGTCGGCCATCGATGCCGTGCAGGTCTTCGGCGGCAACGGCTTCATCAAAGACTACCCGGTCGAGAAGCTGATGCGCGACGCCAAGATCCTGCAGATCTACGAGGGCACCTCCCAGATCCAACGCGTGGTGATCGCCAAGCACCTGCTCGGCTGAATCCTTCGCATCCGCCGCGCGACGCGCTACGTTGCGCTCCGTGAAGGGGACGTCTCGCTGGCTTGTGCTCTCGCTCGTGGTGTCGTGCTGCTCGCTCGCCATGCTGGTGCGAGCCGACGTGGGCACCGAGCCGGGCGCGCCCTCGTTCGCCGGCATGGGCGTCTCGGTGCAGGCCATCGTGAGCGCCCTGTCGAGCGCCGCCCCCGTGCGCATCAAGCCGGTGGGCACGAGCTCGGTGGTGTTCAAGATGGACCTCGCCGGCGACATCGATGCGGCGTTCAAGCCGCGCACGCGGCGTCATCCCCAGGGTCATCTCGCCGAGGTCGCGGCGTTCCGCATCGCGCGCGCCCTCGGCATGGACAACGTCGCGCCTGCCGTGCCACGCACGTTCAGCCTCGATCGCCTGCGCGCCCTGCTCGACCCAGACTACGCGGGCGCGTGGGATACCCTCGCTCTCGACATGGTCGCCGATGCCGAGGGGCGCGTCGCTGGCGTCGCCATCTACTGGATTCCCGCGCTGCGCGAGATCGGCATCGACACCAAGATCGGCATGGGTCAGTGGCGGCGCTGGCTGTCGCAAGCCCAGAACGACCCCCCGTCACGGGAGAAGTCGAAGCTCATCGCCGAGCAGGTCAGCCGCATGGTCGCGTTCGACTACCTGATCGGCAACTGGGACCGCTTCAGCGGCGCCAATGCCCAGGGCGATGAGAGCGGGCGGCGGGTGTTCGTGCGCGACCACAACGTGGCCTTCATGCATCCTTTGCCGGCCTCGCAGCATGCGCGCTTGATCGAGCGGCTGCGCCTGATCGAGCGCTTCTCGCGCGGCTTCATCGCACGGCTCAAGACGCTCGACGACGCGACGCTGCGGCGAGCTCTCCACGATCCTACCGATGCGCCGGGTTACGCAGCGTTGACCGAAAGCCAGATTGCGGGCGTGCTCGACCGACGCACCGCGCTGTTGTCGTACATCGCGGCGCTACTCGACCGCTACGGCGAGGACAACGTCTTGACCTTTCCGTGACCAGGTCCGGTATCCTATCTGCGGTCGCGTGTCACGAGACGGCGCCGCACGGAGGTCTGGGTGCCTGAGATCAAGCCTGCATTGCTCGAGTCCCTGGTGGGGCTGATCGTTCACGACCTGCGCAACCCCGCGGCCACGTTGGGTGCCAACATCAGCTTCGTGCGCGAGGTACAAGACGACCCCTCCGTGCCGCCCCAGGAGGTGGCCGACGCCCTGAGCGACGCCCAGCAGGCGCTGACCGATCTCATGCGCGGCCTCGACCAGCTCTCGTACATCGGGCGTTGGGCCAACGACAACTCCCCTGCGCCAGCTGCTTTTCACGATGTACGCCTCGCCCTCGAAGGCGCCAAGCGCCGCATCAAGTACGGCTCGGTCGAGTTCTCGGTGCCGTCCGAAGAGCTGCGCGCCAAGGGGGGCGAGGCGCTCGAGCGTCTGATCGAGCTTCTGGTCGCCAACGGTCACCAGCACGCGCCGGGCAAGCTGGTGAAGGTCAGCGCCTTTCGCGGCGGCAGCGATGTGATCATCGAGATCGAGGACGAAGGCAGGCCGCTCGGTCCCGACTTTCGAGACAGCGCCTTCACCCTGGAGGGCCAGGTGGGCCTCAAGGGGCGCGCCGAGGGCCGCTACGGTCGGGTGGCCGGTCTGTTCGTGGCAGGGGTGCTCGCGGCCGCCATCGAGGCGCGACTCGAGCCCGTCGAGCGCCGCGGCAAGAACGTCTTTCGCCTGCTCCTCAAGGCTGTCTGAACGCCACGGGGCGCCCATGTGCGGCGGCTACGCGCTCGACGTCGATCCCGAAGCCCTGGTCAGGGCCTTTCGCGTCGATCGCAACCAGCTCGAGCTGCCCTTCACGCCAGAGCACTTCCCCAAGCAACGCTGTCCCATCGTCGTCGCGCGCAAGCTCCCCGAGGGCGGCTTCGAGCGCGTGCTCGGCGCGGCGCGCTGGGGGCTAGTGCCGGCGTGGGCCAAGGACCCGAGCATCGGAGATAGGCTCTACAACGCGCGATCCGAGAGCCTCGCCGAGAAAGCGTCGTTCAAGGACAGCTTCGCCCAGCGGCGCTGCATCGTGCCCGCGAGCGCCTTCTACGAGTGGCAGGGCCCAAAGGGACACAAGCAGCGCTTCGCCGTGCGCGCGGCCGATGGGAGCGTGCTCGGTTTGGCGGGGCTGTGGTCGCTCTATCGTTTTGCGGATGGGGAGCGCCTCGGCACCTTCACCGTGATCACGGTCGACGCCAACGCGCTCGTGTCGCAGATCCACGACCGCATGCCCGCCGTGGTCGCCCCGCGGGACGTCGACGCCTGGCTCGATCCGCGCGCCGACGTGGCCCACCTGTCTGCGCTATTGCGACCCGCCCCGGACGGTCTGCTCACGTTGGCCCCGAGTACCCCTGCCCGGAGAAGCGATCCGAGTTGAGCTTGTCTCTGACGCCGATAGCTGCGTTGACCAGGCCTTCGGCCTCCTCGAAAGGCCTACGGGCCTTCCTTCGTCGGGTCGCCTTGCTCTCGACGCCAGATCCGGCGCCCAACCCGGAACGGTTCTCCGGGCAGGGGTACTGGTTGACCCACCTCCCGTGCCACCCTAGAAACCTCATTCGCCCTTTCGTCCCTTCGGCCCCGTCCCGAGTGAGCGCGACGCCCTGATGCCCGATCTGTTGAACCTGCGTTTCGTGACCGTCGTCGGCAAAGGCGGGGTGGGCAAAACCACGGTGAGCACGGCCCTGGCCCTCGCGGCGGCACGACGCGGCAAGCGCGTGCTGATCGCCATGTGCAACGCCAAGGAGCGGGTCAGCCAGCTGCTCGAGGTGGGGCCCATCGGCGCCTACAACCAGACGATTCTGCCCGGCATCGATGCCGTCAACATGAGCCCCAAGGTGGCGCTCGAAGAGTACGGCCTGATGGTGCTCAAGGTGCGCGCGCTGTACCGCGCCATCTTCGAGAACCGCCTCGTGTCCGCATTTTTGCGCGGGACGCCGGGCATCGAAGCCTGGTCCATGCTGGGCAAGGCCCAGTTTCACGCCCACGAGACGCTGCCCGACGGCCGCCCGCGTTACGACCTGGTCATCCTCGACTCGCCCGCCACGGGGCATGGCCTCGAGATGCTGCGCGTGCCCAAGGTGCTGCTCGACGTGGCCCCGCCCGGCCTCTTGCGTCGCGAGGCCGAGCGCGCCTGGCAGCTGTTCAGCGATCCGCGGCGCTCGGGGGCGCTCATCGTCACGCTGCCCGAAGACATGCCCGCCAACGAGTCGATCGAGCTCCACGCCGCGCTCACCAAAGAGCTCGGCTTGCCCGTCGCGGCCCTCGCCATCAACGGCGTCATGCCGATCCTGTTCGACGAGCCCGAGCGACACTTCTTGCTCCATGCTGCGCGCGAGCTTTCGGGCCACGAGCTCACTGGTTCGCTCATCCAAGCGGGCCGCCGCCGCACCGAGCGCGAGCGCGTGCAAACCGAGAGCATCGCCCATCTCGCCCGCGAGCTACCGCTCCCACGCTACGAGCTACCCCAGCTCGTCGTGCCCGAGCTCAAGCGCGCCGAGATCGAAGAGCTCGCGCGGGCCTTCTTGGGCGGCTGAGCGCGACTCCTGCGTCTCCCCTCTCCCTCGGGGAGAAGGGCCGGGGGTGAGGCTTTCTCGGGGGTCGGGGCTGGCTTCAGGGTCGAGCACGAGCACGAGCACGAGCACGTACTACGCGGAGTGGCGCTCGAGCACCACCACGGGGATCTGCCGCGTCGTCTTTTCTTGGTACGCCAAGTAACGCGGAAAGTCGCGGGTGATGCGCGTCCAGATGCGCTCTCGCTCCTCGCCCTCGGTGACGCGGGCGTGGACCTGCATGCGCCGCCGCCCCACCTGGATCTCGACATCGGGGTGCGCGAGCACGTTGTGCAGCCAGGCGGGGTTCTTGTCGTTGCCGCCGAAGGACGCGATCAGCACGAAGTGCTGGCCCTCGCGGAAGTAGGGCAGGGGCACCGTGCGCTTCTGGCCGCTCTTTCGCCCCACGGTCGTGAGCAAGAGGATATCGAGCCCGTCGATGCGCCCGCCAATGAGCCCGAAGCTCGCGCGGTATAGCCGGGTGTGAAACCTGCCGATGCGCTTCATCGTGCGCTCTTCGGGCACGTACTTGATGTAGTCGGTCTGCGGCATTCTTGCTTCTCCGGCCCCTGCTGCCCAAACGTGCCCGTGCCCGTGCCCGTGCCCGCCGTCGTGGTGTACCCTGAGCCCCCCATGAAGGCCTACGAAATCCGCGACGGCTTCGGCTACGACCACCTCACCCTCATCAACCGGCCCGACCCCACCCCCGGCCCAGGCCAGGTGCTCGTGCGCGTGCGCGCCGTGTCGCTCAACTACCGAGACCACCTCACGGTCACCGGCGCCTACAACCCGCGTCAGCCCCTACCGCTAATCCCGTGCTCCGACGGCGCGGGTGTGGTCGAGGCGGTGGGTGAGGGCGTCACGCGCGTCAGGCCCGGCGATCGCGTGATGACGATCTTCGCGCAAGACTGGCTCGGCGGTCGTCCCACGCCCGAGCGCATTCGCTCCACGCTGGGTGGGCCGCGCGATGGCGTGCTCGCCGAGCTCATCGTGCTGAGCGAGCAGGGCCTCGTGAAGACACCCCCAGAGCTCAACGACGAAGAGGCGGCCACGCTGCCTTGCGCTGGTCTCACCGCCTGGAATGCGCTCACCAAGTTCGAGCCCTTCGGAGCGGGCCAGAGGGTGCTCGTGCTGGGCACGGGTGGCGTCTCCATCTTCGGACTGCAATTCGCGAAGGCCATGGGCGCTGAGGTGATCGTCACCTCGAGCAGCGACGACAAGCTCGAGCGTGCGCGGCAGCTCGGCGCCGATCACGTCATCAACTATCGAGACACCCCCGAATGGGGCAAGGAAGCGCGCAGGTTGACGGGCGGGCAGGGCGTCGATGTGGTGCTCGAAGTCGGCGGTGCAGGCACGCTTGCGCAGTCGATTCGCGCCACGGCCGCGGGCGGGTTGATCGCGCTGATCGGCGTGCTTGCGGGCGATGCCAAAGCCCCAAACCTCACGCCCGTGTTCATGAACGGAATTCGCGTACAGGGGCTGCTCGTCGGCAGCCGCGACGATTTCGAGCGCATGGCCGCGGCGGTGGCCCATCTGAGGCTCAAACCAGTAGTCGATCGTACGTTTTCGATGGACAACGGCCCTGATGCCTTCCAAAGATTGGCGCGCGGTAATCATATTGGAAAAGTTGTAATCACGCCGTCACCGTGATTTCATGCAGGGCCGCAATGTGTGCATGACAAAGCGTTTCGCTGTCAGCACGGGGGTTTTGCGGGGCCGGGAATAGTTCGGCCGAGACAACGTGTTGGCGGCACTTGAAGAGGTGGAGCATGTCCCTGAGGACCATTCAGCGTTTGACGATGATGAGCGTATTGGCGCTCGCGGCCGTTGGGGCCTCGGGTTGCGATGACGAAGAGACGACCCCGGATACCGATGCTGGCGGCAACGGCGGCAATGGCAACGGCGGCAACGGCAACGGCGGCGAAGATGCCGGCAAGGACGCCGGCGGCGACGGCGACCTGATGTGCGGCACCCCGGCGACGACCTGCCAAGATGGGCCGCCCATTCTGGGCGCGCTGGACCTTCCAGCATGCTGTGCTCAAAAGGACGGCAAGGAAGTCTGCGGCGTCAACGGCGATCTCATTCCGATGCTCGACAGCTTGCACGACTGCCAGCCGCGCGATCTCGCCGCGATGGGTGAGGCCCCGTTGTGCGACACGATCCTGACCATGGTAAACAAGGGGATCAACCCCATGACGGGCATGTCCACGCAGCCCGGGATCATGGCCGCAATGGGCGTCTATCTCAATCTCGTGGGCTGCTGCGTCGGCGAGGGAAGCGCGACGGGCACCTGCGGCGTTGCTACCAACAACATCCTCACTGTCGACATGACGGGCAAGGAGACGGGCTCCATCGACCTTGCCATGGGCTGCGTGCCCTTCGAGAAGTTCGCTACGCTCGTTCCGGCGACCGTGCCCGACGCGCAGAACCCCTTCAAGGGCGTCAAGCCATGCAGCCTTCCTGTCCAGGAGGACGCGGGCATGGAAGACGCAGGCAGCGACGCGGGCAACTGAGCTTCGCGCCCTCGCAGAAACTGACACGATGAACGCCTCGCAGCCCTTGGGCCGCGGGGCGTTTTCAATTGGGGTGCCCAGCACCACCGACTCAAGGCACGAGAACGCGGTAGCTCGCCCACGCCGAGGCACCGTGGGCGTCGTCGCGCAGGCGCAGCAGGGCGCGCGTCAGCTCCCAGGGCTCGAGCGAGAGCGTGCCTGCCTTGGTGAGCTCGCGGGCGAGCGCGACCCCGAGCGCATCGGGCACGGGACGGGTTGTGGCGACGACGACTTGGGCACCGCGCGCCAGAAAGGCCTGCGCGAGACCGAGCGACGCGACCGCCACGTCGTCTCGCTCTCGCATCGTCTCGCAACCCGACAGCACGACGCACAGGGGCACGCGTGGCAGGGCGAGCACGTCGCTTGGCGTCAGCAGCTCGCCGCCTGCGAGGCGCAGGCTGCTCTTTTGCCCGCTCGCATCTCGCTCGGCGTGACCGGCGTAGTAGAAGAGGTCGTTGCTCGGGAGCAGCGAGAGCGCACGCGCGTGGGATGCGACACTGCCCTCGAGTACGACGTTTGAGGGCCCGTGCGCGAGGGCGCGACGGATGAGCTGTGCTTCTTCGCGCGCGTGGTGCAGGTCGCCTCCGGGATCTGCGAGGATGAGGGCGCGGGCGTTGTTCGCGCTCGACACAGCCGTGGGCGAGACGTCGGCGCCGAGGTCCGTGCCGTAGACGACGGCCCACGTTTCACCCACGAGGCCCCCTCGCCACGGTAAGGCGTGAACGTCGACGTCCTTCAGCAGACCGTAAGGCAAGACGCGCAGCTGTCGCACGTGTCTCAGCGCGTCGGAAAAAGGCTCGAGGAGCGCCGTCGACCAGGCCTCGGCGGCGGTGTCGCTTCTGGGGGGCGGAGGGAGCGCAGGGAGCGTGACGACGTGCGTGGCGGCGCGGTCTTGCAGGAACACGACCCAGCCCTCTGGCAGCGGGTGCGCGAGCAAGATCGCCTCTGCGTCCTCTGGAGGTCGCGCGGCGAAGGGATGGGGCGAGAGCACCTCGGCGAGGGCGAGATCGAGTGCCGCATCGGCCCTGGCCTGGATCTCGGCCTGACTCGCGCGAAACGCAGCCAGCTCGGAGATGGGCAAAGACCAGGCCCGTTGCTCGCCTGCGAGGGACGCGCGGCGGGTGTCGCGATAGGTCGCGAGGCGCGCCTCGAGCTCTGCGCGCTGGGGGTCGGTCAGCTTGGAGAGTTGGTCGCGCACGGCGAGTACGCGAAGGGCCCGGGCGCGTGCCCGACGCGCGGCGGCGAGCGCATCTGCCCGACGCCCGAGACGAAGGTAGGTTGCGATCAACAGGCGCGCCGACTCGTCGCGGTCGCCCGCGAATACGTCGCGCCCCTCGCTGAGCGGAATGGCCCGCACGTCGCGCTCGAGGGCGAGCTCGGCAGCTTCGAGGCTCAGAGTGGCGGCTCCCGCGTCGCCCAGCGCGAGCTCGGCTTGGGCGAGTCCGAGCGCCGCACGAAATTCCGCCGAGACGATCGCGGCCGCCTGCGCTCGCTGGTGAAGCGTACGGTAGAGCTCCCGCGCTTCGCTTGCCCTGCCGACCAGCAACGTGAGGCGCGCGGCAAGCTCGTCGGCCCACGCGCGCACCCACCCCCGTGCGGATCCGAGGGCGAGGGCGCGATCGAGCTCCACACGGGCCTGAGCCGCATCTCCCTGGCGCTCCTTGGCGAGCGCGAGATTGACCAATGCGTTCTGGCGTCCAGCGGAGTCAGGGCAGCTCTCTGTGTAAAGCTGCGCGGCGCGCCCCGACTCATGCTCGCCTCGGATCACATCACCACGCTCGGACACGAGCTCGATCCAGCCCATGTTCGCGGCGAGTCGCGCGCGCCCGCAGGCGTCGCGTCCGGGCTGAGCTTCGAGCTCTGCGGAAAGCGCCCGGGCGTCTTCGATGCGTCCGATCTCGGCGAGCTGCATCAGCTCGAGCTCCGTGGCGAGCGTGATGAGGCCTGGGTGAGCGAGGCGCTCGCCCCATTGCTTGGCCTCGCGCGCGAGGTGGAGGCCTCCGCGCAGATCGCCGCTCAAGAAGCGAATGGCGGCTCTTTGGCGCTGCACGAGGGCGCGCTCGAGCGGCAGATGCACAGACACGCGGCTGAGCTCCTCGAGGGCGCGCTGCGACGCTTGCTTTTGATGCTGCAGTACGTGGGCGAGGGCGAGGTGGTCGAGCGCGGCCGAGCGCAGAAGGCCGAGGCGTTCGTGCGCGGCCGCCGCGGCGGACAGACAGGCCAGCGTCTCGTCGAAGCTACCACGCTGCATCAGGATGCGTCCGCGTAGCGATGCCGCGCGTGCGGCGGTGATGGGATCTCGGCTCTGCTCGAGGTCACGCGCTCGGGCGAGCGCGTCGTCTAGCTTGCCTGCAGCGAGCAGCGCGCGTGCCTCAGCGAGGGGCGCAGAATCCGAGTGCGGCGCGAGCCGGATGTTGGCCGTGCGGCCATCGGAGTGCAGCGTAAGCGTCGTCGCCTGCGTGGGCAGCGAGAGCCGTAGCTGAAGGCCGCTGGCGATGCTGACGGTGTGCACCGAGAGCGTGCGTCCGTCGAGCTCGACGCGCACGGGCTTCTGTGTGGACGGGACAAAGCCCACGAGCTCGCGCGCTGGCCCAAGCTCACAGGTCCCGTCTTGTCGAAGCTCGCTGCAGCCCGCGATGGAAAGCGCGAGCGACTCGCCCGCGTCGGGAGCGTCCTCGGAGTCGCTGTGGCACGCGGCCCAGAGCAGCGCGAGCGCGAGCGTCTGCAGCAGAGTGCGCATCAGTTCGACGGTGCCACCAGCACGGGGATCTCGCCCGAGTGCGCCCGCGTGCCGGCCCCGTCGGCGAAGGAGAAGCTGGCTTGGGTGATCGTGGCGTCGCTCGGCAGCGCATCGGCGAGTTTGACGGCGAAGCCCTCGGGAAGCTCGCCGAGGTCGTCCCCCAGCTCGTAGATGCGGTCGAAGGGCTCGGCTTCGCCGAGGCTCGGGGCGAAGTACAAGGTGCTTTGCGCGAGCTTCACGCTGACAGATGGCGAGGCCATGCTGCTCGTGAGCAGCGAGCCCACGAGCCACAGCGACCTCGTCGGGCTGAGGTACAGACTGCAGCCGCAGCCGATGTCGCCGGGCGAGGTCTTGACCGCGGGCGAGGTCGGCTGGCCGTTGTTGAGCACGTCGAAGGGGCAGCTATAGCTCTGGTTGCGATGCTCTGGATCCGCGTACACCGTGGAGAGGCCGCAGCTCGCGGCGGTCGGCCTGGTGCTGGCTTGCGTGTAGCCGGGTGCCTCCGCGAGGGCGGGGTTCTGCGTACACTCCTCGAGCGCAGCCGGCGCCGATCCGGAGAGCGGAAGCAGGGCAGAGACCACGCCGATCTCGCTGCAGGACACCTGGGGCACGAGCTCGCAGGCCTTGGTGCGATAGGCGTAGCTCGTGTTGTTGCACGACTGGCTGAGCGCGCTCTGAATGGCCTTGCACGCATGCAGCCTGCGGATCTGCCGATACGGCAACGTCGTCCCACACACGCGCGGATTGCGGTCGTTGGCGACCACGCTGGCCTGGCCGTAGAGCGTGCCCATCACCTGGTCGGCGCTGGCCCAGGGCATGTAGGCCCACGCGGCCGCCGCGGCGCCCGACACCGTGGCCGTCGCGAACGAGGAGCCTTCGGCGGGGTCACCTTCCGCGGTCAGGCCCATCGACGGCGCGACGAAACAACTCTGGCCCTTGGGGCGCGCGGAAAGCGCGTCTTCGCCGTTGAAGCGAATGCCGCCGACTGGGTGGATGAGCTGGCGCGGCGCATTGCTTGGCGACGCGGTGCACGTCCAGCCGCTTCCGAATTTGCTGAGGGCGGCGGGAAAGGATGCCGAGCCGCCGAAATGGAGCGGTCCGGGGGCCTCGTCGGTTGCGCCACCGTCGCGGTTGCCGGCTGCGGCCAGCACCAAGGCGCCCTGGCAGCCCGCGTAGTTGATCGCGGCCGCGAGCGCCTCGTAGGCGTTACGGAGAACGGCTGGCACCACATCGTCGCTCGTCTGGGCGTTGCCGTTCCAGGCGTGCGTCCAGTGGGCGCCCAGCGAGATGTTGATCACCTTGCGCACGCCGCTGACGTTCTCGTTGGCCGCGTCGACGATGGCGCGCGAAAGCGCGAGCACGGAGGCTGGCGAGTCGGTGGTGTCGTTGTCGAAGACGTTGCGGCGTTCGACCCACACCCCGCAATAGCTGCCGCTCGGACAGGCCGCATTCTGCGCCCAGCCGCTCACCGCCGCGCCGTGCTCGCCTCCGTTGTCGAGCACGTACACCTTCGTCCACGAGGGCAGCACCGGAAACCAGCCGTTCGGCACGCTGGCGGTGGGGCGTGTGGCGAGCGCGCCGATGGCCGCCGCATGCTGGGCCCTTACCGTGCTCGCCACGGCGTTGCGCGGCTCGGCCGGCAGACCGCTCGGCGCGATGCCGATATCGGACGGCTCGAGCCACGTGGCGCCCTGCTTGGCCGCGCTCGCGGGGACGCTCCTCCAGGTCGTGCCAGGCAGATATGGAGGCAGGGTCGAGGGGTTAGGGGCGCCGCTGCCCACCCAGCGATAGGAGCAAAACCCCATGCCGCCGGACGAGGGCACCACCGAGCTGCCAAACGCCGCGCCGCCTTTCCAGTCAGCCGTCTCCGGCGGACAGCTCTGGTTCAGCGGGACCATGCCGACCACCTCACGGATCGTGAACGTCGGGGGTGGGTTGTACACGGACAGCTCGGCGAGCTTCGCGGGCACGGGAGGCGAAGGAGGAGGTGGCGGGGGAGGCGGAGGTGGGGGCGGCCTGCGGATCACCCCGCCGATGCTGCCCACATCCCCCACGTCGGTCCGGATGCGTAGCGCCGTTGTCGAGCGCTCGAGCGAGCCGTCGGGGGCTTCGCTCTGACAGGCGGATGCAGTGAGCAAGGCGACGAGGGCGGGGATGGCGATGTTGCGCACGGGGACTCCTGGCTCGTAAGGGCTGCAGCGTTCCTGCTCCAGTACGTGCGCCGAGCAAGGGCCTTCCCTCACGGCGTGTGCGCCTTTGCGCGTGGACTTTCCGTGCACACGAGGCGACTCCGGAGGCGAGGCGGAGCGCTGCAGGCATGGCTCCCTCCTTGGACTCGCGACTGCGAACGGCATGTATGATGCGCGCGGTGGCATGCTCGCCACGGTGGTGATGCCCGCGCAGAGCAGAATCCGTATGTCCCCAACGAGTGACTCACGAACGGGCGTCGTGGCCCGCATCGGCTCACGTTTCGGCTCGCCATTCGTGCTCGCGATCTCCGTGCTCGGCCTCGTGCTCACGGTGGGCGCGGCCGCGACGCTGTCGACCTACGCCTCCTTGTGTCGCGCCGGCCGAGAGCGCGCGCGGAGCGATTTGCAGACGCAATCGTCGCGCCTGCGCGCCTCGCTCGCCGCGGCCTTCGATCTGTCCGACGCGCTGCTCGATCGTCTCGCTCCCCACGTGCGCGAGCTTGGGCCGACGGCCGAGCTCGAGCCCTTGCTGCGTGCCCTGCTCGAGCTGTCCACGGCCCGCCCTGGGCTTGCATGGATGAGCATGAGCTTCGAAGACGGCACCTTCGTCGGCGTGTTTCGCGACCCCGACGGATCGCTGCGCGCACAGGAGAGCCGGGTGACGAACCTGGGTGGCGTAGAGCGGCAGCTCACGCCTACCGCGCGCGGCACCTTCGTCGAGACGCTGCAGCGGCCCACTGAGTACGATCCGAGAACGCGACCTTTCTATCGCCTCGCAAGACGCGAGGGCGCACGCGTATGGACGCCGGCCTACCCCTTCTTGCCCACTCTGCGTACGGGCGTCACACGCGCCGACCCGGTGTATCGCACGACGCCGGAGGGGCGAGAAATGGTGGGAGTTGCAACGGTCGACTTCGACGCCACCGCCTTGGCAGAGCTTTTGGTCGACGCGGGCTTCAGGAGTCAAAAACTTCTCGTGGTGACGTCGGATGGGGCGCTCGTGGCCTCGCACGGTGTCGCGCTGCCCGAGTCGAGTAGCCTCTCCCGTGACCACGCGCTCTCGGTCGAGACGCTCTCCGATCCGGTCCTGTCGAGGATCGTGGAGGCGCGTAGCCGCTTACTACGCGGCGAGGGCGAAATCCTCGAGGTCGAGGGGCGTCGGCTCTACGTCGACGCGGTCGACGTCGGCCGCCTCGGAGCGTCTGGCGTGACCCTCTTCAGTGCGGTCGATGAGAGCGAGCTGTATGCGGAGGCCAACGCGGAGGCCCAGCGGGGCATGGGGCTCACAGCCATCGTGGCCTTGTTGGCGCTCGCCCTGGCTGCCGCCCTTTCCGCGAACATTGCGCGGCTTCGACGCAGCCGGGCGCGGGCGGAGCACGAAGCAGAGATGGCGCGGGAGGAAGTGCGTGCGCTCGGCAGCTACGAGCTGTGTGAGCTGCTCGGCTCGGGGGGCATGGGCGACGTGTACCGCGCCAAGCACAGACTCCTCGCGCGCGATGCAGCGCTGAAGCTGATGCGACTGCGCGAGAACGGGGACGACGTCGCCCTGCGCGAGCTCTTCAAGAAGGAAGCGCAGCGCCTTTCGAGCATGCGCTCGATTCACACCGTGTCGGTGTACGACTTCGGCATCGCGAGCGATGGCAGCTACTACCTCGTGATGGAGCTGCTCGACGGGCTCGACCTCGATGCCCTGGTGCGCCGTGATGGGCCGCAGCCTGCGGCGCGGGTGGCGGCCATTCTCGCCCAGATTTGCGACTCGCTCGCGGAGGCGCACGCAGCGGGGCTCGTGCACCAAGACATCAAACCGGCGAACGTGTTTCTGTGTCGTTTGGCGGAGGCGCTCGACGTGGTGAAGGTGCTCGACTTCGGCATCGCGCGCATGATCGAGGCGCGCACGAGTCTCGTGCCGACGCGGGAGGGGACGCCCGCCTTCATGTCGCCCGAACAGGTGCTCGGCGAGCCCGTCGGGCCGGCTTCAGATCTGTACGCCCTGGGTTGCGTGGGCTATTTTCTGCTCGCAGGTCGCCCACCTTACCAGGGCTCGAGAGCGGAAGAGTTAGGTCTTCTGCACGTGGAGGCAGAGCTACCACAGCTACCCCGGGGCGTGCGTGAGGCGACGCCGAGTGCGCTTTCGCAGCTCTTGATTCGTTGCCTGGCCAAGCTTCCGTCGAATCGCCCCTCCTCGGCCGCGGTGCTGGGCGACGCGTTTCGCAAGATCGCACGAGAGCACGCGCAAACCTTCACTGAGACCATGCGCCAAGACTTCTGGCGGCGCTTCGACGACGCGGCGGGCTCACTGCGCGTCTCGCGGGCGGCGCCTGCCCCCGAAAAGACGCGCACCCTGCCCGCGCGGGTGTACAGCGCTGAGCCCATGCGCGGCCGGCGCTGAATCGTCTTCCGCGTCGGCGTCGAACGCGCATACTGTTCGAACATGGCAACGACGAGGGGGCGATGAAGAGGGAGCATCTGACCGCACGCGAGGCTGCCCGCTTCGACCTCGTGCGGCGCGTCGTCCATGACGAAGACACGCTCGAGCGGGCCTTTGCCCATGCGGTGCAGCTCAGCGCCGAGACCCTCGCCGTGGCCCGTGTCGGCATCTGGTTGTTCGAGCATGATGGCGCGAGCATTCGCTGTGTCGTGCAGCACGAGCGCGGCTCGGCCCCCGTTCACTCGAACGAGATCATCGATCTCGTCGCCTGCCCGCGCTACGCCGCCGCGCTGAAAACGCGTCGCGCCGTGGTCGCCGATGACGCACGAAGCTCGCCGCAGACGTCGGAGCTCGCGCCCTACTTCGAGCGTCATGGCATCACGGCCTTGCTCGACAGCCCCGTCTTTCAGCTCGGCGAGCCCGTGGCCGTGCTGTGTCACGAGCATGTCGGTGGGGCGCGCAGTTGGTCCACCTACGACAAGCACTTTGCGGCCACCGTCTCCGACATGCTCGGGCTCTACCTCGAGCAGCGCGCGGCCCACGCTCACTACCTCGAGTTGCTCAAGGCGCGACGCGAGCTCGAAGAGCGTCACCGCATGGAATCGCTCGGGCGCCTCGCGGCTTCGGTGGCCCACGACGTGAACAACCTACTCGTCGCGATCAGCTTGAAGACCGATCTGTTGCGCCATGCCGATGCGCAAAGCGGTGCGCGTGACAAGGCGGCAGACGAGCTCCTCGGCATCGTCGACCAGGGGGCGCGCCTCGTACGCCAGCTGCTCGATGTGGGCCGCCCGCTTACGCCCAGTGACGAGATCTCAGACCTCGCCGAGGTGGTGCGCGAGCTCGAGCCCACGCTCAGGGCCCACGCGCGAGGCGGCATTCACCTCGAGCTCGACGTGCCAGGTGAGCCGGCCCGTGTGCACATCGAGCGTAGTCGCGCTGAACAGGTGGTGATGAACCTGGCGATCAATGCCTGCGATGCGCTCCTCGGCGGTGGCAATCTCACGATTCGGGTCGCCGTCGAGCCGAAGCCGGGCTTCGTGGGTGTGTCGGAGGTGGTGCTACGGGTGATGGACACCGGCGTCGGCATGAACGAAGAGACGCGCGAGCGCATGTGGGAGCCCTTCTTCTCGACGAAGCGAGAGGGCGGCGCCCGGGGCCTGGGCCTCGCAACCGTGCACGGAGCGGTGACGGCTTCGCAGGGTAAGCTCGACGTGAAGAGCGCGCTCGGAGCGGGCACCACCTTTACGATTCGCTGGCCTGAAGCGACTGGGCCCTAGGCAGTGTCTTCATAGGCGCTGATTTCTGGATCAAATCGATCGGTTGT
>CAYNOM010000019.1:0-22966 GCA_964398415.1 uncultured Polyangiales bacterium
GTGACGCGCGTGGCCAAGGAGGTCGGCACCGAGGGCAAGCTCGGTGGGCAGGCCTAGGTGACAGGCGTGTCTGGGGTCTGGAAGGACCTGACCGACAACGTGAACATCATGGCCTCCAACCTGACGAAACAGGTGCGTGGCATCGTCAAGGTCGTGACCGCCGTCGCCAACGGCGACCTGTCGCAGAAGTTCGTGCTCGAAGCCAAGGGTGAGGTGGCTGCCCTGGCAGAGACCATCAACAACATGACCGACACCCTGCGCACCTTCGCAGACCAGGTCACGAGCGTGGCGCGTGAGGTCGGTATCGAGGGCAAGCTCGGCGGCCAGGCCAAGGTACCCGGTGCCGCAGGGACCTGGCGCGATCTGACCGACAACGTGAATCAGCTCGCCGGCAACCTGACCTCGCAGGTGCGCGCGATCGCCAACGTGTCGACCGCCGTCGCCAAGGGCGACCTGACGCGCTCGATCACGGTCGAAGCGCAAGGCGAGGTCGCCGCGCTGAAAGACAACATCAATCAGATGATCGGCAATCTGAAGGACACCACCCACAAGAACCAAGAGCAGGACTGGTTGAAGACCAACCTCGCGCGCTTCTCGAGCATGATGCAGGGTCAGCGCAACATCGTGTCGGTGGCCCAGCTGATCATGAGCGAGCTGACGCCCCTCGTCGATGCCCAGCATGGCGGCTTCTACATGATGGAGGCCGAAAAGAAGGGCAGCGAGCCGGTGCTGCATCTGATCGCAAGCTACGGCTTTGGGGGCCGCAAAAACCTTGCGACCTCCTACCGCATCCGCGAGAGCTTGATCGGACAGTGCGCCTTCGAAAAGAAGCGCATCGAGCTGCGCAACGTTCCAGACGACTTCATCTCGATCGCAACCGGACTCGGTGAGTCGCCGGCACGCTACGTGGTCGTATTGCCAGTGCTGTTCGAGGGTGAGATCAAAGCGGTGATCGAGCTTGCCTCGTTCAGACAGTTCGTGCCGAACCATCTGTCCTTCCTCGATCAGCTCATGGACTCGGTCGGTGTGATCTTGAACATGATCTCCTCGAGCATGCGCACAGAAGAGCTGCTTCAGCAGCTCAAGACCTCGAACGCCGAGCTCGAAGCACAAGCTGGGGAGCTCAACGAGAAGGCCAAGCTGCTCGAGATCAAGAACAGCGAGGTCGAGCTCGCGAGTCGCAGCCTCGAGGAGAAGGCAGAGCAGCTTCAGCTCATCTCCAAGTACAAGTCGGAGTTCCTCGCCAACATGTCGCACGAGCTGCGCACGCCGCTCAACAGCCTGCTCATCCTCTCGAAGATGCTGGCTGAGAATCGCAACGGCAACCTGACGACCGAGCAGGTAAAATTTGCAGAGACGGTTTACTCATCGGGCAACGACCTGCTCTCGCTGATCAACGAGATCCTCGATCTGTCGAAGGTGGAGGCCGGAAAGATGCCGATCGACCCGCGCAGCTTTCAGATCGAAGATGTACGCGAGTACCTCGAGCAGACTTTCCGGCACGTGGCCGAGGAGAAGGGGCTCGCCTTCGAGGTCACGATCGAGCCGGGGGTGCCACGCACCATCTTCAGTGACATCGTGCGGCTGCAGCAGATCTTGAAGAACCTGCTCTCCAATGCCTTCAAGTTCACCACCCACGGCAGTGTCACCATGACCATTGGGCGCGCAGAGCGCAGGTCGGGCGAGAACCTCGTCAGCTTCTCGGTTCGCGACACAGGAATCGGCATCGCCCCCGACAAGCAGCGCATGATCTTCGAGGCCTTCCAGCAGGCGGATGGCACCACGAGTCGCAAGTACGGCGGCACGGGTCTGGGGCTGACCATCAGTCGGGAGATCGCGAGCCTCTTGGGCGGGTCCATCGAGGTCGTCAGCGCGCCCGATCAAGGCAGCACGTTCACGCTGCTGCTGCCGGCGGTCTACGTCGGCGCCGACGCCACGCAGGCCCGAGACCTGTGGATGAGCGAGGATCGCCTGCTGGTCGAGAGCGGCAGCCCCGCGTTGGGGATGGATGCCGACTTTCACGGCCGCAAGGTGCTCCTGGTCGACGACGACCTGCGCAACTTGTTTGCCCTTCGGACGGTGCTCGAAGCACGCAACATCAGCGTGCTTCACGCCGAGAATGGCAAGGTTGCCCTCGAGATCCTCAGGGCCCACGACGACGTGGACCTCGTCTTGATGGACACGATGATGCCCGAGATGGATGGCCTGTCTGCGACGCGCGCGATTCGCGACATCCGTGAGCTGCGCTCTTTGCCCATCGTCTCGCTCACGGCCAAGGCGATGAAGGGAGACCGTGAGAAGGCCATCGAGGCGGGTGCCACCGACTATGTCACGAAGCCCGTGGACCCCGAGAAGCTGCTCGCGGTCATCCATCGCTGGCTACCCCCCCGCGCAAGCCACGCCTCGAGCACCCCATCGCGTGACTTCACCTCCGACTCGGCTTCTTGAACGTGCCCACCTCGACTGTCACCTCAGGCTCGCTTCTACCGAGCGTGGCGAGCGTCCTGCTCGTCGATGACAAGCCGTCGAACCTGCTCGTGCTCTCGGCGGTGCTCAGCCCGCTCGGCGTGCGCGTGGTGGAGACACAATCCGGTCGCGAGGCGCTTGCGCGCATTCGCGAAGAGCCGTTTGCCGTCGTGCTGCTCGACGTCCAGATGCCTGACATGGATGGCTTCGAGGTCGCGAGGCGCATGCGCGAGACCGAGAACGGACGAGAGCTGCCCATCATCTTTCTCACTGCGGTGCATCGCAACGAAGCCTTCGCCCGGCGCGGGTACGCGGTAGGTGCTGCAGACTACGTGACCAAGCCCTTCGATCCCGATGTGCTGCGCGCTCGCGTCAAGGCGTTCGTGGATCTGTTCCAGCAGCGCGAGAGTGTACGCCTTACGCAGGTCGCGCAGCGCACGCGGGAGCGCGATGACGCCATGCGCAGGGTGGTCGCGTTCGAACGCATCGCGACGGCCACGCTCGAGACCATGGACTTGCCAGGCCTGTTACGCGAGCTGCTGCACATCTTTCTGGGTGCTGCCGATGCGGTCGACTCAGCCGCGATCCTGCTGCTCAAGGGAGACGAGCTGGAGCTGCAGGCCGCGGTGGGTCCGCGCAACGAGAAGATCGAGGAAGCGTTCTCGGCACGCCTGGGCGAGGGCTTCGCGGGTCGCATCGCAGAGGCTCAGCGGCCCATGGAGATCACCGAGGCGGTCCCGCAGCCGCACCTCCTCAGCCCGTGGCTGCGGGCGCGCGGGACCAACGCCCTGTTCGGCGTGCCGCTGATGAGTGATGGCCAGGTGCTGGGCGTGGCGCACGTGGGCTCGGTGGCCCTCCCGTCGTTCTCGGAGCGCGACAAGCGGCTCTTTCTTGCGGTCGCAGAGCGCGCGGCGTGGGCCGTCGCCAAGCACCAGGAGCGCTCGCGCCTGCACGCGATCTTGCACACGGCACCGGCGCTCATCGCCATCTTCCGCGGTCCAGATCAACTCGCCGAGTTCGTGAACCCCACCTTCGAAGCGTTCTTTGCCGAGAGGGATCTGCTCGGCGAGCCACTTGCCAACGCTCGAATCGACGAGCGCTTCATCGCCATCATGTGCAGGGTGTACAGCACCGGCGCGGCGCACTCCGAGCGCGAGCTCGAGGTTCAGGTACAGGGCGACAGCGAGGCTACTTCGAGCCCCCGCTTCATCAACGTGACCGCACAGCCTCTCCGCGGGCCGACCGGGGCCATCGACAGCGTGCTCATGTTTGGAGTCGACGTGAGCGCCGAGGTGCGCGTGCGGCGCGAGACCGAAGCGCACGAGGCAGAACGGGCGCGCCTTTTGGAGCGAGAGCGCGCTGCCCGCCTCGAAGCCGAAGTGGCCAATCGCGCCAAGGACGAGTTTCTGGCGACGGTGTCCCATGAGCTACGCACGCCGCTGAACGCTGTGCTTGGGTGGACGGCGCGAGCGCGCGCGAAGAGCGCGCTGCCGGAGATGGATCGCGTGCTCGGCATCATCGAGCGCAACGCGCAGGCGCAGGCCCGCATCGTCGAGGACATGCTCGATCTGTCGCGCATCATCAGCGGCAAGCTGCGGCTCGAGGTGCGGCGGGTTCGCATTGGCGAGCCCATCTTCGGCGCGATCGAGGCGGTGCGGCCGGCCGCCGAGGCCAAGGAAGTGCAGCTCGACATCGATGTGGACGAGGCCAGCCTGATCCACGCCGATCCCGATCGGCTGCGGCAGATCGTATGGAACTTGTTGTCCAACGCGATCAAGTTTACCCCTGGCGGGGGGCGCGTAGCATTGCGCGCGCATCGCGAAGGCGAGAGCCTGAGCATCCAGGTCATCGACTCGGGTGAAGGCATCGAGCCTGAGTTTCTCCCTTACGTCTTCGAACCCTTCCGCCAAGCCGATGGCTCCACGACGCGCAGGCATGGCGGGCTCGGCCTGGGGCTCGCCATCGTGAAGCAACTCGTCCAGGCCCACGGGGGCAGCTTGCAGGCGGAAAGCGCCGGCCTCGGCCAAGGCTCCACGTTCACGGTGCACCTGCCGATTCGGCATACGCCCAGCGCGCACTCACGCCCAAAGGCTCCTTCCACGCACACGAGCGAGCCCTCCGCGGTTGACACAGCGAGCACGCGACTCGACAGACTCAAGGTTCTCGTGGTCGACGACGAGGAAGATGCACGGTCTCTGCTGGTCGAGGCCCTTGGCGAGCAGGGCGCGGTCGTGACCAGCGCCGCATCGATGGCCGCTGCCCTAGACGAGGTCGAGCGCGCTGTGCCTGACTTGATCGTGAGCGACATCGGCATGCCGCACGGGGATGGGTACACGCTGATCCGTCGCATTCGACAGCTGCCCGATGGACAGGGAGGCAACGTACCCGCGATCGCGCTGACTGCCTATGCTCGCTCCGAAGACGTGGGGCACGCGCTGGCCGCAGGCTTTCAAGCGCACCTCGCGAAGCCAGTGGACGTCCCCCGCCTTTTGTCCCTGGTCGCCGCCCTGAGCGGGTCGCGGCGGATCACGAGGGGCGGCGATTCTTGTCGATCACCGCGGTGATGATCAGCACGAAGGCCAAGAGGCGGATGAGATAGACGAGATAACTCGTCTCATCACTCGTGCGCATCACGGCGAGCACGATCCAGTTGAGCGCGAGCACCGCGAAGGCGCCCGAGAAGATGGCGAACAGGCGATCGTGGGTTTGCCGCCAGAACTTCAGAAAGAAGACCGCCGCGGTGAGTGCAGTGGCGGCTAGCGCGCCCCACAGAAATTGGTTCATCACGATGTCCTTGTCAGGGGGCATCCCAAATCAGACCGAAGACCAAGATGAGCATCGACAAAAGCGCGATGGCGCTGCGATGAACCGACAGGTCGATCGACGGAGACGCAACCTTGTCGACGAACACGAGCACATTGTTGGCAGCAAGCCCCAGAAAGCAGGCGCTGCTCCACAGCAGAAGACGGGTGCGATTGTTGAAATAGCTTCGCACCAGCAAGAAGGCGCACGCGGCACTGGTCAGCCCGCACAGGACATACACGAGCTCAGCCATGATTTTTATCCCCTCGCAAGCGGAAGGCCTCGGAGAACGTCTTGAGCGCGCCGTGACGCACTCGGCGAATCGCGTTGCCTGAGATGAGCACGAGTGTCTCTACTCGGAAGTCTTCGTAGGTCTTCGCAAGCTCATCCACCACGGCCGCCGCTTGTGCGGCAGGGGCAAACAGCCCCGTTCCGTCGGCGTTGGGCTGAGCCTCGAGCATTTGATTGCCGACCAAGCGCACCAGCGCGTCGGCGGTCGTCGTCTTGGCAAGCTTGAGCTCGCGCGCGATGGTCTCGATGTTGCAAGGCCCAGGATGCAACCGAAACCAAAGCACGATCTCGAGCTCTTCGATCGAGCGCACTCTCTCTACCAAGAGCCGCTGCACGCGCGGTGGAATCGCGGGATTGTCCTGTTCTTCGTGCACCACCTGCCCCCAGCGACCATCCGCCTCGGATCCACAGCAACCTCGGGTTGACTCTACACGAGTGAAATTTTCTGCCGATATGTTTTGTTGTCAAACTATCTACTGCAGCGCTACCCGCGACCTTGCCGCGTAGAAGAGCACGCAAGTCGCACACTGACCTCGAAGGCACATGGACGCTTCTTAGGCGGATGCGGCACGTTGCTTGGGAATGAGCTCGAGGTAATGGTCGAGCGCAGTCGGGCTGAAGGGCTTCTTGAGCACGGGGTGGCGCAGCTCTTGACCCAGGCGCTCGAGGGCCGCGGAGGGCGCAGCGCCCGTCATCAGCACGAACTTGTCGGCCAGGTCCGGCCGCGTGCGGCACAGTGCCCGATAGAACTGCTCACCCGTCATCTTCGGCATCATCCAGTCGCACAACACCAGATCGAAGTGCTGGAGGCCGAGCTCGGCGAGCGCTTGCTCGGCGTCCTCGAACACGTGCACGTCGTGCTTCTCCCACAGTGCGGCGAGCATGCGGCCGACGAGCGGCTCGTCATCGACCACGAGCACGCGATAGACGGCCGCGTTCGCGTCGCCCGGCGCCGCCGCGCGGGCACGCTCTTCTGCGCGCGGGGGCACCACAGGCAGCTCGACCCGAAACGTGGTGCCCACCCCCACCTGACTGTGCGCGCTAATGGTGCCGCCCGCACGCTGGATGATGTCGCGCGAGATGCTGAGCCCTAGACCCGTGCCTCGGCCCACTGGCTTCGTGGAGAAGAACGGCTCGAAGATGCGCCCGAGGGATTCTCTCGGGATGCCGCAGCCGTCGTCGCTCACCTCGAAGATGCCGCGGTCGCCCTCCTGCCAGGCCTTGACCTCGATGTGGCTGTGCTCTGCACGGCCGGACTCGACGGCATGCGCCGCGTTGATCAGCAGATTCAAGAACACCTGGGCCAGGCGTGCCTCGTGGATGACCACAGGTCCGACCTCGCGTAGGTCGCGCACGAGGATGGCCTTCTGGCGGATCTGCGGCGCGGCCAAGCTGATGGCCGCCTCGATGGCTCGCGTGGCGTCGGCGGGGCCCGGCGCGTCGTCATCTCCGCCACGCGCGAACGTCAACAAGAGGCGCACGATCGAGGCGATGCGGTCGGTGCCCACACGGGCAGCCGCGAGCGCAGGCTGGAGGCGCTCGGAGAGCTCGGCGGCCGGCGCAGGCGAGTCTTGCATCAGCTCGCACGAGCGCATGCACAGGTCGAGATAGCCGCCGATCGCCGCGAGGGGATTGTTGACCTCGTGGGCGATGGTTGCGACCAGCATGCCGAGGGAACGCAGGCGCTCCAGCTCCACACCCCGCATGAAGAGTTGCTTCCGCTCTGCCTGCGCGAGGACCTGCTCGACCACGAGGCGCAGGCGGCCGAAGTCGACCGGCTTGCGAAGATACGCGTCCGCATCGATCGCGGCTGCCTTCGGCGACGCGTCCGCCGAGACGGCAACGAGCGGGATGTCTCTGAGCTCGGGGTTCTGTCGCTGCTGCAGACGGAACGTCCAGCCGTCCATCTCCGGCATCATCAGGTCGAGCAGGATCAGGTCTGGCCGCGCGCCCTGCTCCATGGCGTCGAGCGCGAGCCGCGCGTTCTCGAACGACAGCGTCCGGTAGCCAGCCTCGACGAGCATCTCGTCGACGGCTTCGCGGGTGTCGTCGTGGTCCTCGACGATGGCGATCAGCGCGGGCTCGGGCGTCATGCTCGGCTGCGGCGTTCGGTAGGTCAGCGCGTCGGTCGCCAGTACCTGGTGCTGCATGGTTTCCCCCCCTTTTCTTCGAAGCTCCGGCGGCGGAGTGAACCCGCGCAGCGGCAAGTCGGCGAAACTTAGCTTCGCACGTGACGTGATGTCTTGTGCGGAACGATGTGACGCTGGGATCTCCGCGGGTGGCTTGTGCTTCAGTTCCTGAACTGAGCAGAAGATCAGCTGCCTGAGGGGGCAGTCTAAGTTGGGATACGGTTGACCCCGGATGCCGAAGGACCAAACATGGGTGCCCGCACGCCCTCAGAGGGGGCCGACTCGGGCTGAAGGAACCGTGGAAAACCAGCGTAGTTCGCATGCATGCGAGCGGAGCACGTCGAACCGAGAGGAGCTCGAGCTTCACGGGCGTCTCGACGAGCTTCAGAGTGCCCTCGCGCGCGCAGAAGCGCGCCTCAAAGAGACCCAGCGCCTTTCACGAATCGGGAGCTGGGAGCTCGACCTCGTCACACAGGAGCTGCACTGGTCGGAGGAGATCTACCGCATCTTCGAGATCGACCCAGCTCGCTTTGGTGCGTCCTACGACGCCTTCTTGTCGCTCGTTCATCCGGGTGATCGCGAACGCGTCCACACGGCGTACGAGCACTCGGTTCGCGCGCGACGACCCTACGAGGTCAGCCATCGCCTGCACATGCAGGATGGCCGCGTGAAGCACGTGCGAGAACGCGGTGAGACCTTCTACGCGGCGGATGGCACCCCCCTGCGCTCCATCGGCACCGTGCAGGACGTGACGAGCGAGGTCGAGGCCGCGCGCGCCCATGCGCAAGACCGCGCCTTGCTCCGCACCATCGTCGACGCGTCGCCGGACTGGATCTTCGCCAAAGACGCTCAGCAACGCTTCCTGATGGTGAACCGCGCGTTTGCCTCAGGTATCTCACGGTCGCCCGAGGAGCTGATAGGTCACGCCGACTGCGAGTTCTGGCCGGCCGACGAGTGTCAGGCCTTCCACGCCGACGACCGCCTCGCGCTTTCGGGACACACCGTGCATCGCCCCATCGAGGAAGCCACGGTGGCCGGCAAGCAACGCGTGTTCGACACCCGAAAGGGGCCGCTCTACGACGAGCAGGGCGTGATCGTCGGCAGCTACGGCTACAGCCGCGACATCACCGACCCCGAGCGCGCGGCGCGCGCCCTCAGCGAAAGCGAAGCGCGGCTCTCTCTGATCTTCAATGCAACCCAGGACCTCTTGGCCTTGGTGGACGTGGAGCCAGATGGGGGTCTGACACTCTCGGCCATCAACGACGCCCATCTCGCGACGCTGCGGCGCCTAGCCCCCCACGTGCGCAGCGCAGCCGATCTTCTCGGCAAGGATCGACGTGCCTTGTTGAGCGGCATCGTAGGCGAGCCGGAGATCGCGCGGGGCGAAGCCATGTACCGTCAGGCCATCCTCGAGCAGCGGCAGGTCGAGTACGAGATCCGTCTCGAAAGCCCTGTGGGCACGCGTCACTACGACGTCACCATCACCCCGGTGATCGACTACTGCGGACGCGTCGCGCACGCGCTGTGGGCAGCACGGGACACCACCGAGCGCGCGAAGGCCATCCAGGCGCTGCGCGAAAGCGAGGCGCGCTATCGTGCCGTGATCGAGGACCAAACCGAGCTCATCTGTCGCTTCGACCAGGATGGCACGCTGACCTTCGCGAATGACGCCGCATGCCGCTTCGTCGGCTTCACGCGCGAGCAGCTCTTGAGCGGGGCCTACACGCCCTTCGTCCCCGAGGAGGACCTGCCGCTGATCCAAGCGTGCCTCGGCGGGCTCACGCCGGAAAAGCCCGTGGGCAGCGTAGAGCACCGTGTACGCCTGCCGAATGGAGAGCTGCGCTTCACCCGCTGGGTCAACCGCGGGCTGTTCGACGAGCAGGGCGAGCTACGTGAGTTTCAGTCGGTGGGGCAAGACATCACCGAGCGTCACGAAGCCACCCGACGCATCGCGGCCCAGCTCGAAGAAAAGGAAGTGCTGCTGCGTGAGATCCACCACCGCGTGAAGAACAACCTGCAGGTGGTGTCGAGCCTTCTGTACCTGCAGCAGCAGCAGGCCGACTCGCGTCTCGTGCTCGAGAGTCTGCGCGAGAGCAGCGCGCGCGTCGCGGCGATGGCTCTGATCCACGACAGGCTGTACGGCGCCAGCGATCTCGCCCGCGTCGACATGCGCGCCTACGCGTCGGAGCTCGGGCTGTCGTTGCTGTCGACCTACGGCATCCCGAGCGAGCGCGTGAAGCTCGAGGTGTCCGGTGATGCGCTGACGCTCAGCCTCGAGCGCGCGACCCCTTGCGCCCTGATCCTCAACGAGCTCATCACCAACGCGCTCAAGCATGGCTTTCCGGACGGCCGCCGCGGCACGCTGTGCATCACGCTGGGCGAGGCCGAGGGCGCTCTCGAGCTATGTGTCTCAGACGACGGGATCGGTGCACCCGCAGGTCACGTCGACGATACGAGCGCGACGCTCGGCATGCGTCTCGTACGGCGCCTCGCAGCACAGCTACGCGGTAGCTTCGAGCACGTCTCGGCGCCGCAGGGCACGAGCTATCTGCTGCGCGTTCCGAAGGAGGCGCGGTAATGAGCGAGGCCAAAGATCCCGCGCCGCTCTTGCTCGTGCTGGAGGACGAAGCCGTCGTGTCCATGGAGCTCGAAGCGCGCCTCACGGGGCTTGGCTATCGGGTGCTCGGCCCTTCTTCCACGGTCGAGCAGGCACTCGCGCTCGCGCGAGACGAGCGGCCCGATCTACTCCTCGCCGACATCCGCCTCGAGGGCGAACAAGACGGCATCGACGCGGCGCGCCGCTTGCGCGATGAGCTCTCAGTACCCACCGTCTATCTCTCGGCGCACACCGATCGCGCAACACTCGAGCGCGCGATCGCCACCGATCCGTTCGGCTATCTGACGAAGCCCTTTCGCGAGGCAGAGCTACACGCCACGCTCAGGACGGCACTGCACCGCGATCGTCTCGAGCGCACGCTGGCTGCGCGCGAGCGCTCGCTGGGGCGGAGCGAGGCGCGTTTTCGCGCGCTGTTCGAGGGCTCTCCCGACGGCCTGCTCGTGATCAGTGCCGAGGGCACGATCGCGCTCGTCAATGCGGCGACCGAGAGGCTATTCGGCTACACCCGCGACGAGCTCCTCGGCAAGAGCGTGGATGAGCTCGTGCCCGCGCGCCTACGCGCCCAGCATGCCCAGCACCGCCTGGACTTTCTCGTAAGCCACGAAGCGCGCATCATGGGCAGCGCGGCCACCGTCTACGGCCTGACCAAGCAGGGACACGAGGTGCCCCTCGAGATCGGGCTCAGCCAAGCCCCGTTTGGGGATGAGAGCTGCACGCTCGTCGCAGCGCGCGACATGACCGCGAAGAAGCGGGCCGAGGCAGAGCTGCAACGCAGCCGAGAGGCGCTCTTCTTGAGCCAGAAGCTCGACGCGGTAGGCCGGCTCGCGGGTGGGGTGGCCCACGACTTCAACAACCTGTTGACGGTGATCCTCGGCCTGAGCCAGGTGCTCACGCGCACGCTCTCAGACCAGGAGCGCCCAAGGTCGCTGGCGCAGGACATCCACGAGGCGGGCACACGCGCCCAGGCGCTCGTCTCCGAGCTGCTTGCGTTCGCGCAGAAGGGGCCCGTGAGGCGAAAGACGATCGACCTGAACACCTGCATCGACGCGTTCTCGGGGCTTCTGAGGCGCACGCTGCCCCAAGACATCGAGCTCGGCCTCGAGCTGTGTGCGGACGAGTGCAAGGTGTGCATGGATCCGCTGCACGTCGAGCAGGTGCTGTTAAACCTGACGCTCACTGCGAGAGACGCCATGCCGTCGGGCGGGCGGCTGTGGTTGCGCACGCGCGTCGCAGACACGAGCGCGCCCGCGGCCACCCAGGCAGGCTACGAGCTCGAGGTCGAAGACGAGGGCTGCGGCATCCCGCAGGAGCTTTCGGGTCACATCTTCGAGCCCTTCTTCACGACGAAGGAGTTCGGTCGGGGCACGGGGCTCGGGCTATCGACGGTCTACGGCGTCGTCACCCAAGCGGGCGGCACGATCCATGTGCATTCGCTCGAAGGCCGCGGAACCACCTTTCGAATCTGGCTGCCTGCGCAGCAGGAGGCGGCTGCACCCGAACCCACATGCGCGGAGGAGTGCCGTGCTCAGCGCTAGCGAGCCGATCTCGGCACGCATCCTGGTGGTGGACGACGACTCTCTCGTGCGTCGCGCCATCGTCAGCATGCTCGAGCTGTGCGGCTACGGCGTCGTCGCCTGCGAAGACGGCCTCGCAGCGGCCGAGTCGGTCGAGCGAGAGCGCCCCGACCTCGTGTTGCTCGATGTGATGATGCCCAAGCTGAACGGCCTCGAGGTATGTCGACGCATCAAGCGCACAGCCCATGGCCGGAGCATCCCCGTCGTGCTGCTCACGGCACGGAGCACTCCAGAAGACGTGATCACGGGCCTCGACGCAGGCGCCGACGAGTTTCTCACGAAGCCGATCGAGGCCAATGTGCTCGAAGCACGGGTGCGGGCGCTGTTGCGCTTCAAGCACGCGATGACGGCTCATCACGATGGGCCCTCGCTACCCCAGCTCGTTCAGGCGCGCGTCCACAGCCTGTCGGATGACGCGGGCCTTTCCCCGCGTGAGCGCGAGGTGCTCGATCTGCTTCTGCTCGGACGCACCATGGAAGAGATCGCGCTGGTGCTCGACATCAAGCCGCGCACCGTGAAGTTTCATCAGGCGAACCTGCTCGCAAAGCTCGGCGCGGAGTCGCGCCTCGATCTGTTGCGCCTGATCCTCTGACCCTGAGAAGCGGGGCGCAGCGGTGCGCAGGTGGCGACGTGGCCTGTGGACAGCGAGCGTGCGCGGTAGGAAGATGGTCGGGTGGGGAACGGTGGCCGATGCGGCTGACGACAGGTGCGCTCTCAGTGCTGGCGGTGCTGATCGCGGCACTTTTTGTGTCGAACGTCATGCTGTGGCGCCAAGTTTCGCGTGGAGCCGAGCAGCCTGCGCCGGTCGCGAATCCCGCATCCGAGGCGGCGCAGGTCGCGACAAGCGTGGCCATCCCACCCAGCGACGATGCGCCCGAGCTCGCTCCGTACATGGGGCAGCTGCAGCGCCTGATGCACAAGCTGGGGCTCTCCATCGAAGCCGAACACACCGAGCTCGCGCGCTTCTATCTCTACGAGACCAAGGAGCTGACGGAAACCATCTGCGAGGAGGTCCCCGAGTATCGCGGGTATGCGATCGCGCTCTTGATCGGTCGCACCCTGGGTCCCGAGCTCGATGGCCTCGCGCAGGCGCTCGAGGGCAAGGTGCCCGAAGCCATCGATAAGGCCTACGACGCCACGATCGCGGCCTGCAACGACTGTCATCGCGCCACGCAACATGCGTTCATTCGCATCCCAACCCGAGCTTTGGGTGTGCCGTATCTGCAGACTTTCGAACGCGCGGAGGCCCCGTGACGACGACACCGAAGCCGGGATCTTGCCGCGCGCGCACGCGCTCTCCTTCGTGGCGGGCTGCCGCATGGCTTGGCTTGCTCGGCGCTTTGGCGCTCGGCATCGGCTGCCGTGGGACTGCGGACCGAGCACAGGGCGCCCCGCAGCCCAAGCAGAGCGCGATCGAGCCGGCCAAGAGCGTGGAGGTCCCACCAACCAAGACGCCGAGCGCGCCCGCGCTGCCGAGCGCGGTGGCAGCGTCAGCGCCTTCGATCGTGCGCGTCGAGAGCTACGAGGCGACGGACCCAAAGCCGCCCTCTGCGCCCACCTATCCCTACGCCGGCTTCCGAAAGCAGCGGTCGGGTATGGGCGTGATCACGGAGGTCGAGGGCTACATCGTCACCAGCTACAGCCTGCTCAGCAAGCCGGCCTCCAGCGAGCTCGTGAGCCTCGTCGATGTCTCTGGGCTCGCTCCCGATGCCCCACATCGACGAGCGAGCGTGATGGGCGTCGAGCCTACGCTCGATCTCGCGATCCTTCGCGTGGAGCCAAGCCCCGGGATTCAGGCAAGCAAGCTGGGTGATGGCCGCAAGATCGAGCCGGGCGAACGCCTCTTCGCGATCACGGGCGCGCACGACGGGCCGCAGTACGTCGCAGGCCAGCTCAAGGAGCTCGCGAGCAAGGAGTGCTACCAGGAGAGCATGTCCGCGACGATGCTGCGCGTGGACATCGATCTACCGAAGGAGTCGCTGGGAGGTCCCATCTTTTCCTCGACGGGCGAGCTCATCGGGCTGCATACGCGGCATGCCGATTCGACGGCCTCTGGGTCGAGCGGCGCCACCGACGACGACCGTCACATCCTTCCCATTCAGCTCGTCTTCAACATCTACGAGCCACTCAAGAAGAAGCGCGACATCGCCTCCCCGTGGACGGGTTTCTCCGTTCGTTCTCTCATCCCCGCAGAGCAAGCGCGCTTTCCCGTGAAGCGCTACTTGGGCGGCGTCGTGATCGAGTACGTGTGGAAGGACGGTCCGGCCTACAAGCTGGGGCTGCGCACGGGAGACGTGCTCATGCGCTTCAGCTACTACCCGACGCTCACGGTGGCCGACTTCCAGAAGTGGCTCTACGAATACGGCGTCGGGGCCGAGGTCACGCTTCACGTGCTGCGCGGCGACGAGATCCTGAAGCTCCCCTATGTGATCGAGGCGCGCCCGAGCTGGGCCGTGCCCCGTTAGCGCGAGTGCTTCGAGAGCCGCTTCAGCTTGGCTTCGACATCCTTACGCAGTGCGAGCAACGCGGTGGTTTGCCTCCTCGGACCATGCCGCTCCGAGATGGCTTTCAGGCAGCCTTCGTAGGCGGCGCGAGCCTCGGCCATACGCTTTTCATCAGCCAGCACGTCACCCCTGAGCGCGAGCCAACGCTCCTTGTGCTTGGCGCGCGCCATCACGCCGTCGAGCCTGCGCAGCGTGTCGTCCGTGTCACCGCGACGACGAGACAGCTCGATCGCGCGCTCCTCGAGACTCTCGACCGCCCCCAGGCGACGGATCCCCTCATCGAGCGCCGCGACCGCGCGTGCGAGGTGGGTGTGTCCCTGGGAAGCGATGGCCTCGGCGTGCCGCAGATAGTCGTCGGGCTGAACCGCTTCGGCCGTGGCCAGATATGCGGTGTACTCGGCCTCGGCGGGTGCGAAGCGCTCGAGCCGGAACAGGATCTCTGCGCGCACCCGGTGCGCATCGGGCAGCAGCGCATCTCGGGCCAGGTAGGCATCGACAGCTTGCAGCGCCGGCTCGGGCTGACCTCCCTGGAGCAAGACGCGCGCGCGCACGAGGTCGACCTCCGAAAGCGCGGGCTCTAGGCTTCGCGCCCGGTCGAGATCGGCCTGGGCCGCCCGCAGCGTGCCGTGCTCACCGTAGAGCTCGGCACGGCGCAGATACAGGCTGGCGTCGTTGGGGTGCTCGGCGATGCGCTTCGAGATCAACGCGATGCGGTCGTGCAGCGCTCCGTGGGCGAGCGCCACCGATGCGCCGGACAGCGAGCCAATCAGGGCGCCGAGCGCGACAAACCGCTGCACCAACCTCGACGCCGAACGGATGCTTACCAGCATATCCCAGGAGCTCCTCAGCGCTCGACAGTCACGCGGAAGTACGGTCGCTCAGCCGGCGTTTCGTGCTCGCTGCTGTGAAGGTCGACACCATTGGTGCCGCCGGGCATGAGGGCGATGCCGTACGCGGCGGCGCCGTTGACCCATTCGCGAACGATGCTCGTGACGTCGATCACTTGGGTTCCAAGGGTGCCAGGCACGGTCGCAAAGGCCGGCCCGGTGCGGGGAGCGCCGTTGTGCGTCAAGGTGGTCTCGCTCCACAAGGAGATCACGCGGTGGGCCGCCATGTTGTTGCCGCCGTCGGTGACGGTAACCACGAGCTCGGCCTTCGTAATCTTGGCCCCAGCGGGGATGGGGCTCAGGCTCACAGGCCGCAGCAAGGCGTGACGAACGCTCGGGCCGCCGTCGATCTCGAGGGGCGTGGCGGCGCCAAAGTTCTGCGTGGGCACGTCCGACGCGACGAACGTGTCCTTCACGTCGAGCCTGATCGCGCTCGTGCCACCGCCGCCGCCGCTGTCTCCACTCGACTTGACGATGACGAACCTGTCCGCGACGCTGCCCGTGTCGAGGACGCGCTCGACGACGAGCCGGTCGCCGTTCGCGGTGATCAGCAGCGAGCCGACGTTCAGGCTGCCGATTCGGCTTCTGTCCTTCTGGTTCACCTGATGGGCGGGGTGGTCCGGAAGCTTGCTCGACTCGGCATGCGAAGACGAGCCCTCGACGACGTACACGGTCCCGTCGTGTGGCCCGAAGTCCTTCGCGAAGGGGCTGCTCGCGTCCCGAATGTGCTGAGAGCGCCTGAAGCTGCTCGATAGGCCGTAATGGCCGTCGATGAGGTACGAGCGCTCGTAGCCGTGGCTGTGGCCGCCCAGCACGAGGTCGACGCCGTTCTCCTCCAAGATGGGATTGAAGTTCTCACGCATCTCGATGATCTGCGCCTCGGTGTCGGAGTCGTGGGTCCCCTTGGTGTAGGGCGGGTGGTGGAAGAACGCGACGATCCACTGTTGGTCGGTGTCCTCGAGGTCGCGTCGAAGCCAGCGCGCCTGGGCGCCACTCGCCGAGCGATCGCTGCCTTGGGAGTCGAGACAGACGAAGTGAACGTTGCCGTAGTCGAACGAGTAGTAGGCCTCGGTGCCAGACGCCACGCCGCCCGCCTCGCCATTCGTGGGATGGTCGAAGATGCCGTAGTACACCGACGAGCTGCGCTCGTGGTTGCCGCGCGTCGACCACAAGATCGTGTTGCGCAGATGGGAAGGAAACACCTCGAACACGGCCCGCTGAAACTGACTGTCGGTGCCGTCCTCGTACGCGTTGTCGCCGAGCATGAGCCAGACGCCAACCTCACCACCGTAGCGACGCCGGAAACCCTCGTACATCTTTTCCGAGTAGCCGTTGTTCGACGCAGGGTGACCCGAATCACCGATCACCCAAATCTTGAAGGGCTTTGGGCTGCCGACAGGGGGATGCGTCTTGAAATAGAACTGGGGGCCTCCACCTGCGAAGGTACCGCTGCTTCGGCCCACGCTGTAGTAGTACTTCGTCTCCGACGAGAGACCCTTGAGCGTGACTGTGTGATCGGTACGGCTGCCGCTGACGCTGGCCGTTCGGTCGAGGTTGCCGACCGTCTTTCCGTAACGCACGACACTGTCGCTCGCGACCTTGGTGCGCCAGCGGATCGTGACCCCATCTTCGCGGCCCAACTGTAAGTACGGGCCGCGGGTCACGTCGGCGTTGATCTTTTCGAGGACCCCAGCGTCCGGACTGAGCGCCTGGTCGTCGGGAGCGGGCTCCTGGCCGATACAACCCGCGCCCAGGGCGAGCACGCCCCCGAGCAAGAGGGCCCGAAGGCCTACTTGGCGCCGTCTCAAGATATTTGCAGCCATGTCTTCAGTTTCCTGAAGCGTACATGTCTGCAGGGCTCTCGACCTTCACCTGCCCGCCACTCAATGGCCTCCAGGTGACGCCTCAAGCCAAGACGCGCAGCAGGTCGACCCGCGAGTCTGCGCCCAACTTCGACAACAAATTGCTTTGATGAAACTTCACCGTACGCGCGCTGATGCCGAGGCAGGCGCCAATCTCGTCGAGCGGCGCACCGAGCAGGATGTGCTCGAGCACCTCGCGCTCTCGTCGCGACAGCTTGGCCTGGAGAGCCAGTTGATCGACGCGGGCGCGTTGGGCTGCGCGCAGCTCCGGGCCTGGCACGTGGCGCAGGCGCACGCGCAAGAGCCCCGGCGCCACATGGGTGGCCGTGGCGATTTCGTAGCCACCCGCCACGTAGCGCACGTTCGTGTGCTCGGCGCCCACGTCCTGCTTGGCCACGAGCGGCGCGGGACACTCGCAGCACGCGGCTCTGCGACCACACACCACCTCGAAGCACGCACGCCCCGCGAGCTCGCTCGACGGCACCGAACCGCCGACGTAGCTCAGGCTACGCAACCCAAAGAATCTGTCGCGATCGACCGCGATCTCATAGTCGACGTCACGGCCAGCGAAGCTGCGCCCGGAGCCAACGCGCTCCAAGGTGCACAAGCTCGCCCCCTCGGCCAGCGGCTCGAAGCGCAGAGCCAACGAAAGCTTGCGGCCGAGCGCATCACAGGCTTCCGCCAGGACGTGCTGGGTGGGGTTCCCACGACCCGCAGAGCCGTGCTGACCCACGAGCGAAAGCTCTGCAAGCGTGCGACCCACCATCTGTTGGCGTGAGAAGCCAAACAGCCGCCGTGCAGCCCGCGTGGCCAGCACGATGCGCTGCTGTGCATCGAGCACGATCAGATTCTCTTCCCCACGCTCTGCGAGCAGCGTCGTCAACTCAACCCAGTCCATGACGCACCCATTGTGGCCACTCACGAACCGCGGCACACCTGTCTTCCATGGCAGGCACGAGAACTCGCCTGCGATTCAACATGCGTCGGCCGTCGCGCGTGCGCCAGGGGTGAGGAACGGGATTCCGCACGCGGTCGGAACATGCTTCCGCCGCCGAGCGAGCTCGACCCGGAATCGCTCGCGAAATCCTCGGCACGGCAGTTGCTGAGCCGGTGCGTGTGCAGAGCACTGTGCGCGAGGAGGAATGAAGGAGATGGTAAAAATCGACGATACGCTCAAGGCAGTGGTCAACCGGGTCGACGGCGCACAGGCCTGCGGCGTGGTCGACCTCGACAGCGGCATGCTGCTCGGAATTCACAATGCGGCGGGCTACACCCAGAGCCTCAACGAGCTCGTGGCGGGCGCGACGATGGACATGTTTCGGGGACCAAACATCTCGCGCATCGAACAAGCGGTGCGCGCCCATCGCGGCCAGCCCGAAGACGGCGCACACTACTTCGACGAGATCCACATCACCTCGACCCACAACTACCACTTCGCCAAGACGATCAAGGGCGGACGCTACGTGCTCATGCTGGTGACGAAAAAGACCACCAACATCGGCATGGGCTGGGCCAACCTCAAGTCTGCCATCCCCGATGTCGAGCCCCTTCTACCCTGAGCGCCCTGAGCCCATGGAGCGCGCGCGTACCGCGCTTTTCGCGGCGAATAGGCTACGGGCACCTCGCTTCGAGGGCTACCGGGCCCGCTCGCTGTTTCCCGATACGCAGGCGATGCACGAGCTCGTGCTCACTTTGCCCCGCGCCCACCTTCTGCCGCGCACAGACCTCGTGGGAGTGCAAGGTAAGGGCAACGGCTCCGGGCGTCACGATGGGGAGTTCTGGCAAGATGGGACGTGGTTTCTCAAGACGCGTCAAGACCGCCGATTCATTGATGAAGGGCAGGCGATCCGCGCCTTCGCCCGGCTGTGTGCCATGAAGCTCAAGCTCGACAGCCTGACCCCCGCGAAGTCACTCATGGTCGTGCTGCAGTCTCCGGCGGGCGCCTTCGAAGTCTGGACGATAGCGCCGCTGCTTTGCACACTGCGCGAGGAGCTCAACGCGGCGCACGCGCAGGGCAACGAGGCTCTGCTGTGTCGCGGGCTCGTCGCCTATGCACACTGTCTTGGCCGGGCCCTCGAGAGCGCCGAGCAGCTCTCGCTGTCGATCGATGCCCATCCCGCGAACTTCGCGCGCCAGGGAGGGCGACCCCGCTACATCGACGATGATGCCGCGGAGCGACGGGATGCCGTGGGCATCGAGGATGCATTCCTCGCGCGAATCTCGGATTACCCCGACGTTTCCGAAGAGACCTGGGTCACGTACGCCCTGCGCTTTTGTGCCGAGGCGAAGCTCCAGCTGCCCGAGGGCTCTCTGACACGCAAAGCCTTGCCCGAGAGGCTGCGCCACGCCTCGCGCCTCAAGCCGAGCACGTCGGCGTGGGCGGAGCACACAGCGAGGCTTCTCGAACCCTGATGCGCTCAGTCGCTGCGTGTCTCGCTCACTCCACGCGCCGCAGCTTGTTGTAGAGGCCGCGCGGCGTGATGCCGAGCATGCGCGCCGCCTTGGTCCGGTTTCCGCCCGCCCGCTCCATGGCGAGCTGCACGAGCTCGCGCTCCATCTCCGCCAAGGGCCGCACTTCGATCTGCGCGCTCTCAGCCGCAGCCCGGGGCGTGATCACCACAGGCTGCACCAGCGCTGCGAGCTGCTCCGCGCGCACTACGCCCGCGGGATGCACGGCGACCAAGAGCTCGGCGATGGCGCGCAGCTGACGCACGTTGCCCGGCCAGGCGTAGCTCGTGACGAGCTCGATGGCATCGGCGTTGAGCGTCGGCACTTGCACCGACTGCGCCTGGGCCGCGTCCTCCATCAGCCGCGTGAGCAAGAGGATCGCGCGTTCGGGCCGCGTACGCAGGGGAGGCAGGGCGAGCACGATGTGCGCGAGCCGGTAGTAGAGGTCACTCCGAAAGCGCCCTTCCTGCACCGACGCCTCGAGGCTGCGGTTCGTGGCACACACGACGCGTACGGACGCAACCTGCTCGCGCAGCCCACCCACCGGTCGATAGCGACCCGTGTCCAGAAACGTCAGCAGGTGTCCTTGGCTCTCCATGGGTAGCTCGCCGATCTCATCGAGAAACAGCGTGCCGCCGTGGGCGAGCGCGACGAGACCTTGCTTGCCGCTGTGCGCACCCGTGAAGGCACCGCGCTCGTGACCGAAGAGCTCCGAGCAGAAGAGCGAAGCCGAGAGCGAGGCGGCGTTGAGCTCCACGAACGGCGACTCCGGCGTCAGTGCCGCGTGCAGACCGCGTGCGAGCCGCGTTTTTCCGGTGCCTGTTTCACCGACGACGAGCACCGGCATGCGCGTTCGGGCCAGGGCCGGCCAGTGCGCGCGCAGCACCTGGTCGACCTCGGCCTCGGCGGGCACGCGCGGAATCATCTGGGCTCTCGAGTGGGTCTCGGTCTCGTCATTCATCGTGGCTTCTTCTGTTCATCAATCGTTGAGCTGCCGGGAGATCGCGCTCAAGAGCGCCCACGAAAGCCCCGGGGCAGTGCTCCGCTCGAAGACGAGCGAGAGCACGTGGGGCTCGGGCGTGGCGAGAACCGTCTGAAATGCAGCATAGGCAGGGTTTTCGAGACTCAGGGCCACGCGCTCGTAGATGACGTCAGCCTTCGCGCGCGGACACAGCGCGTCACCGAACGAGCGCGACAAGAGCTCCTCTGATTTGCGCAGGACGAGTTCCATGGAGTCGACGTCGACCCCCAAGCGAGCCACGGCGAGGCGCCTTCCGTCGCGGCTCGTCACGAGCGCCACGAGCAGCTGTTCTGCACCGCGCAACGCGGCACGCAAAGGCTCCACCGCCACCTCACTGAGCGGCCCACCGAGCGTCACGAGATCGGAGATCGGATGGCGGCCCGTGCCCGGCTCCGGCGGCACGCGGCCCGAAACCGCGTACAGAAGCGTGTTCGCAACGCCGAGCTTGGCCTCCGACGGCAGGGCGACCCACAACGTGTGGCTGCGCGACGCGTGCACCGCGCCGAGCACGCTGCCAAATGCCGAGCGCACCACGAGCGCCTGTTGCCCGCAGTCGCGGATTTTTCGGTCGAGCTCACGGACGATGGCGGAAGCAGGCTCTCCCGCATGGCGGCCGAAGGTCACGTCTCCATTCGCGATGACGGCCGTCCACAGCGCGTCCGGAAACGCGCGATCGAGGTCTGAAGCCTGGCCCGCGGACGCGACCCGATGGGCCATCGAAAGCCGCCCTTCGCAGGGCCATACCTCGTCGAGCTCGAAGGTGAGCTCGGCCGCATACTCCATGCGTCGAGGCAAAAACAACGCCTGGCTCTCGTGCATCGAAGCCAGCACCTCCAAGGTGCTCGCGATCTGCTTCTCGAGGGCACCTCGCAAGTCCTCCTGGGTCACGAGGCCCCACGACAGAAGGGTCTCGCCGAGGCGCGCACGTCGCTGCTGGCTCTCCGCGATGGCTTCGCGCAGCGCCTCTGCATCGACGCCGCAGTGCTGACTGAGATGTTGCGTGAACGCGCTGCGCGTGCTCGAGCTCGTGCCCCACGCGATGCGGCCCGCGAGCACGTAGACGTGCACCTCGGCGACGTCCGAAGCCGCGACCAGCTCACCCGACGCGCCCTCATGGACGAAGCGCGCGAGCATGTCGAGTGGGGCCTCACGCTGTGCGTGCAAAGCCCCGCGGTGCAAGATGATCGATGGCACCGATGCCTCCCCCAAAGCAGCTCGGACGCTCGATTGGGCCACACGGAGCAAGCGCCAACAACTGTCTTTCGAGACAGCCGCACTGGCTTGTCGATCAGGTGACGCTTCGGTAGGAGGACGGGACAATGAGCCATGGGGAAGTCATCGTGGAGAGCGCCGTCGTCCCTGGAGGTGCGCGCATTCGTCGATTCCCTCGCGGGGCTGCGCGCTGCGGTCGCGGGTCTCGACATTCGGGCCCACTGTTTTCAGTTCGATCGCGAGCGCTTCGAGCAGCAGGTGGGCTCACGGCTACAAACGTTGCTCGACCGCGCCCGCGATCTGTTGCGAGAAATCAGCGCGCGCTGTGACCCACCTGAGCCGACTGCACTCGTGCTGAACGACGGGCTCATGCTGGCTGACCCGAACCTCGATGAGGCCTTCGGCGTTGCCCCGAGCTCGCTATTTCCGCTGGGGGTCGAGCAAGATCTGTGGCGTCGCGTGGGCGATGCCTGCTTCGGGGCGATGCACGACATCTCGGCGAGCGGCTCGCTCGTCCATGGCCACGATCACGAAGATCTCTTGGCGCGCGCCGACAGCATGCGGCGCCGTCTGACGCGGGCACTCGCCGCGGTGTCACGAGCCATCGCCGAAGCAGGAGGCGATGGCTGCTCGCTCGTCCCGGAAGCGAGCGAGGAGCTCGAGTGCTCGATCGCGGTGCGCCGTGCCTATGCCCGGTTTCGACGCTCGATTCCCGGAGCGGACAAGGACGCTCCAGAAACGGTGGTACAGGCGCTGCGACTCACCGCAGTCGCCTTCGCCGTGCTCTTCGGCGCCCTCGATCGAAGCGAGCTTCGGCTGCGCGACCAGCGCCTCTTGCGCTCGTTGCAAGAGCGCCTCTTCGACTGGGCACGCGGCCCGCGCGACAGCCTCGAGGGCACGCGACTTCTGCAAGACATCACCGCCACTTCCGAGCTCTTGCGCGCGATCAACATGCGCCAGGAGCTGCGCGCCCACGATGCGAGGCTGATGCAGCGCGCGCTCTCGACGCTCCCTGACGTGACGAGCCTCGAGGCGGTGCGCACGTGGATAGGCTCTCTGTGCGCGCTTCAGGGACGCGACGACCATCTGGATGCCGAGTTGCTCGAGGCCAATCACAAGGACGCCGACCCGCGCGAGCGTGTGGAGGCCATCG
>CAYNOM010000020.1:0-19059 GCA_964398415.1 uncultured Polyangiales bacterium
CGCATGGTCATCAAGAGCGGCTCTCGCTTGCGCACGCTCGAGGCTGTTGGGGGAGCAACCAATCTCGCCTCGGGTGAGCTCGGCGATGGGCAGCACGAAGTGTTCTTCGAGTCGGTCGACGGTCGGTCGCGGACCCAGGTGACACGCCTGAACATCGCCTTCGACAACGCTGCTCCGATGGCCTCCATCGACCAACAGGGTGACGTAGCTCCTGACGATGCCGGCCAAGTGCACCTCACGGGGGTCGTGCCGCTCGGATCGCGCGTAAGCTTGGAGGGTCAAACACTCAAGGTGGACGGCGCGGGTCGCTTTTCGGCGAGCGCTGTGCCAGGGGCAGCCGACAGCGCCGTTTCGCTGCGCGTCGAACACCCACGTGCGGGCCTGCATTACTACGTGCGCCGGGTTCAGGGGGCCGGGCAGTGAGCCACGAAGGCGACGACAGCGTTGGCCGGGTCATCCTGGGGCGCTACCGCGTCGTTCTGCCGCTGGGGCGCGGCGGCCAAGGGACGGTGTACTTGGCGCGAGGCGAGGGCGCCGCGGGTTTTGCGCGCCCCGTCGTGGTCAAGCGCATCCTCGCGCCTTTCGCGCGTGATCCGGAGATGCTCGAGCAATTTGCCCGCGAGGCACGCATCACCTCGCAGCTCAGACATCCGTCCATCGTGTCCGTCATCGACTTCGCGCGTGATCGCGACTCCTACGTGATGGTGCTCGAGTACGTTCACGGGTACGACCTCAGACGCTGGGAGCGCTACGTGCGCAAGGTGCGCGAGCACTTCTCGCCCGAGCTCGTGATCTTCCCGCTCTTGCGCGTGCTCGACGCGTTGCACTACGCCCACACGCTGCGCGCCCCAGATGGCTCGCCAAGGCGGATCATTCATCGCGACATCAGCCCCGCCAACGTCCTGCTCGACGTGGAGGGTCACGTCAAGCTCACCGACTTCGGCATCGCGCGCATGGCCGACGAGGAGATGACGCAGGACACCTCCACCGTGAAGATCAAAGGCAAGCTGCCCTACCTCGCCCCGGAGATGTTCGCGGGCGTGCCGCCTTCCGAGCGCACGGACATGTACGCGTGCGGCGTGGTGCTCCATGAGCTCTTGGTCGGCAAGAACGAGTTCCATGCGGGATCCGCGGTGGAGTCCATGGCACGCGTCACAGGGCATGTGCCGACGCGCCTCGACGTAGCGCGCAAAGACATCTCGAAGCAGCTCGCCGACATCACCGAGAAGGCGCTACTGAAAGACCCTCGGCAGCGCTTCCAGACGGCGACCGAATTCGCAGCCGCATTGCGTGAGGTGCTCGACGTCGACGAGATGGAGCTCTCGGAGCGCTTTCGGCGCGTGGTCTTCGAGGACTTCAATGACCCGCGAATGGCGCAAATCACGAGCTCTCGCACCCTTACCATGCTCGACAGCGCCTGGCGCGATCGTCACGATGCACCCTCCCTCGCGGAGCAGGCCCGGGCTCACGCGCGCACCGGGGAGAACGCTGGAGCGCTGTTGCATGCAGAGCAAGTGGAGATTCGAGATGCACGGGATGAGACGCGCGCTCTGCCAGGGGCGGAAACGCTCACCCAGCAGCCCGAGCGCGGTCCGAGAGCGCTTGCCATCGCGACCGTGCTCGTGGCCCTGATCGGCGGCATCGCAGCGATCTACGTGTCCCGAAACGCGCCCCAGACTGCACCGCAGTTCGTGTACGTCGACAAGCAGTCTGCGCCCGTGCAAGAACCGCAACCGTCCGCACCCCAAGCCGAAAGGGCTGCGCCTGACGAGGCCGCCGCCAGCGATGCGGCTGCCGTGCTCGAGGGGCCCGCGTTGACGGCGACCGCGGCAGCTTCCTCCCTGAAAGCGGCCAAGGAGTCTCAGGGCGAGCGGCTCACACGCATGTTTGCCAGGCACCGCAGCGCGGTCGAGCGGTGCTTCGAACAACACGGACACGAGGCGGAGAAGAGCGGCGCGTTGCAGGTGCAGTTCTCCATCGATCTGCAGGGGCGGGTGCGGTCGGCCTCGATCGTTCCCGATACGCTCACGCGCACGACCTTTGGGCGCTGCGTCACGCGTGTGGCGGCCGCGACCCGCTTCGGCAAGCAGAGCTCGGCCCTCATTTTCCGTATTCCGATCACGGCTCGGAAGGTGACCTTGCGTGGTGGCGCACCATGACGGCTGCGTTTCGTGCCTTTACGCGCGCCTCTGTGCCGCCCTTCGGATTTGCGCCTCCGAACCTGCGCTCGGACGTCGATGTCGCTGTCGCCATCTCCAGGGTGCCGCGGGACGCGACCGGCAAGGGCATGTTCCTCGCACGCCTGATGTCGGAGCTCGATCGGCGAGGAATCGCCCGTCCCACTCAAGATCGCTTTCTTGCGTTTCGCGACTATCCGCTCGCCCAGTGTCTCGAGGTGAACGCTGCGGCTGCGCGTCTGATGTTTCCCTTCGTGCCCCTGTCGGAGGGCTTACGTCGCGTTGCCTGGACGAGCTTTGACACGTTCGCATCGTCGCTCGTCGGGCATGTGTTGTTCGGCGCGGTGGGTCGCGACGTCGAGTCGATCCTGCGGCTTGCCTCGCGCGCGTTGGGGCTCGCTACGAACGTCGGCTCGTGCCACCTCGAGGTCGTGCGCGACAACACCGCAGTCATGAGCTTCGACCACAACTACCTCTTCGCCGAGCCATTCGGAACCGGGATGCTCGAAGGCGTGCTCAGGTCGTGCGAGTGCGAAGGCGAGGTGCTCGTGCGCATGGACAGTCCGATCCGGGGCGCGTTCCACATCCGCTGGTAGGCGATGGACATGCTCGTGTCTCGGCAGTTGTGTTCTTGCGCACGAAAGTAGCTGACGCGCCCGTCACGAGGACGTAGGGTCGCCGCCATGCGCACGACCAAACTGTTGATCATCATGGCTGTCGTCGCCGGCTGCGGCGGCGCATCGAGCGGGCCCGAGCCCGTCACCGAACCGCCTACGCCTGCGCCCGCACCCGAGACTCAGGTCGAGGAACCCGCCGGACCGACCGCAGCAGAGGCCCATACCTTCCTGCAAGGCGTCGACGCCGAGCTGAGGCGCCTCGTCGTCGCGGCGTCCTACGCCGAATGGGACAAGAGCACCAACATCACGGAAGCGACGGAACAGGCTGCGGCCAAGGCCAACGAAGCGGTGATGGCCTACTTGAGCCGGGCGATCCGAGAGTCGGTCCGATTCAAGGATGTCTCAGGTCTCACGGCCGAGGATGCGCGCATGCTGCAGCTGCTGCGGCAGGGCTCGACCTTGCCGGCACCCGACGACGCGAAGAAGCGCGAGGAGCTGGCTCAGCTCGCGGCCAAGATGGAGGGCCTCTACGGCAAGGGCAAGTACTGCAAGGGCGACAAGTGCAGAGATCTCGGCGCGCTCAGCGACGTGCTCGCCGGGAGCCGCAAGTACGATGAGCTGTACGACGCCTGGCAGGGTTGGCACGAGGTCGGCAAGGACATCAAGCCGCTCTACACGCGCTACGTCGAGCTCGCGAACGAGGGCGCACAGACGATTGGCTACCGCGACCTCGGCGACCTGTGGCGCAGCCGCTATGACATGCCGGCCGAAGACTTCACGAAGGAGGCCGCGCGCCTGTGGGAGCAGGTGAAGCCCCTGTACGAGCAGCTGCACTGCCACGTGCGATCGAAGCTCGCGAAGCTCTACGGCAAGGACAAGGTTCCCGAGAACGGCCTGATTCCGGCGCATCTGCTCGGTAACATGTGGGCTCAGGAGTGGTCGAACCTGTACAAAGACCTGGAGCCCTACAAAGGTCAGGGAAGCCTCGACGTGACGAAGGCTCTGAAGAAGGCGAAGTACGACGAGATCAAGATGGTCAAGCTCGGCGAGTCTTTCTTTACCTCGCTCGGCCTGCCTGCGTTGCCTGAAACCTTCTGGCAGCGCTCGATGTTCACGAAGCCCGAGGGTCGCGAGGTGGTGTGCCACGCGAGCGCATGGGACGTCACCTACGCCAACGATCTGCGCATCAAGATGTGCATCAAGATCAACATGGAGGATCTGATCACGATCCATCACGAGCTCGGGCACAACTATTACTTCTCTCAGTACTTTGCGAAGCCGATGCTGTTTCAGGACGGAGCGCACGACGGCTTCCACGAGGCGATCGGCGACGCGATCGCGCTGTCGGTCACGCCCTCGTACTTGAAGCAAGTGGGGCTCTTGCAGAAGGTGTCCACGGACGAGAAGGGCAGCATCAACCAGCTCATGCAGGATGCGCTCGGTAAGGTGGCATTTCTGCCCTTTGGCAAGCTGATCGACGAATGGCGCTGGAAAGTGTTCTCGGGCGAGGTGAAGCCCGAGCAGTACAACCAGGCGTGGTGGGAGCTGCGAGCAAAGTACCAGGGCGTAGGCCCGAAGGACGCACGCGACGAGTCTTACTTCGATGCCGGCGCCAAGTATCATGTTCCCGCCAACGTGCCCTACACGCGCTACTTCCTGGCGGCCATCCTGCAGTACCAGTTCCATCGCGCGATGTGCCAGATCGCAGGCCACGAAGGGCCGCTCCACACCTGCAGCATCTACGGCAATCAGGCAGCGGGCGCGAAGCTCAAGCAGATGTTGGCCATGGGTGCAGAGAAGCCCTGGCCCGACGCCCTCGAAGCCCTGACGGGGCAGCGTGAGATGGATGCGTCTGCCATCCTCGACTACTACGCGCCTCTGATGGACTGGCTGAAGAAGCAGAACGCGGGCAAGACCTGCGGCTGGTCGACGAACTGACGCTGTCTAGGCGCCCGTCTTGCCTCGGAAGCGATAGCCCACGCCACGGATGGTCTCCACGTAGGCGCCCGCATCACCGAGCTTTTCCCGCAGGCGCTTGACGTGGGTGTCGACGGTGCGCGTGGTGACGTCGGCCTGGACACCCCACACGTCCTCGAGCAGCTGGGTGCGTGTCTGCACGCGCCCGCGTCGGCCGAGTAGCGTTTGTAGCAGGCGAAACTCGAGGGCCGTCAGCATGACCTCTGCGCCATCGACCCAGACCTGGTGGGCATCAGGGTCGACCTTGAGCCGCTCGAACTCGGTCTGAGCGGGTGTCGTCTGGCTGCGCGGCACGCTGTTCGTGCGCCTCAGCAGGGCCCTCACGCGGAGCACGAGCTCACGCACGCTGAACGGCTTGCTCACGTAGTCATCGGCACCGATCTCGAAGGCCACGACCCGATCGATCTCGCTGTCTCGCGCGGTCAGAAACAGGATGGGGGTGCTGCGCGTGCGTTCGTCCCGGCGCAGCTCGCGGCACACCTCGGTGCCTGAAATGTCGGGGAGCATCATGTCGAGCACGACCAGGTCGGGCTGGGGCATCGACGTGGCGGCGCGGATGGCGTCTTCGCCCGTGCCCACGCAGCGGCTGTCGAAGCCCTCCTGTTCGAGGGCGTAGGAGACGGTCCTTGCGAGGTCCTCTTCGTCGTCGACCACAAGAATCATCGGTTTGACTTCCATGGGTTTCTGCCGTGTCGGCAAGGACTCTGGCTCCCGGGGCCATCGTTTCTGAGACGCCATTGCAACGATGTGGTGACAAAAGGCACGCCTGGCCTCGCCCTATTGAATCCACAGGTCCCATTTCCAGACGGATTCGCGGGGCCTCAGCGCAGGCTTCTGGTCGTCGGGCGAGAGAGGCGGCGTGGCTACCCCGTAGAGCGTCGCCTTCGTGCCACGTCGACTGTGGGCTCCATAGGGCGTACCCCTGGGAATCTCGACGACATCACCTTGCTGGATTCGAAAGCGATCCTTACCGAGGTTGACGTCGAGGTCGCCGCTCACGACGAAGAGCACGAGATCGGACTTGTCGTGCACGCGGGGGTGAAGGGGCCCGTCGAGGCGAATGAGGTGAAAGCTCGCCTCGGGACTTCTGCGCAGATTTCTCTGTCCGGCTTCGTGGCCAACCTTTCCACTCTGCGCGGCGGCTCCCGCGATGTCGGTGGCACGGAGGATGGTTCCGCGCGAGGGCTGCGCACAGCCGGACACGAACGAGAGGCTGAGGGCGACTAGGATAGACCGCATGGTGTTTCCCTTTTTTTGACGGACGAAGAGGCCAGGCTCAGTAAGACCAGGCAAGACTGACCGCGAGATCGACGCCCCGGCGAAAGCGTCGAACCAGGACGTCGCCCTGATTCCACTTCTGCTCCGGATTGAGGATGTTCTGGGCCTTCGCCCCGATCTTGAAGCCGTGACGCAAGTTCTGGCTCAGTACGAAGTCGAGCCGGTGAAAGGGCTCCTCGTACTGGTCAGGAATGTTCTGGTCGGGATTTCCCACGGCGCGAATGCGTCGTCCCGCCACGTTGTAGAGAAGCGCCGCGGAAGTGCCCGTCCCGCCATCGAGCGTGTCGTCCCAGCCGAGCTGGGCATTGAGCACCCACGGACTCTGGCTCTGCAAGGGACGCTTGTAGGTGCCCCCACGAATCAGGTCGATCTCCACTTCCGAAGCGATCAGCGAGACGTTGCCCGCCAAGTAGAGTGGGTCGAGGGCAGAGTCGATGAAGTCGAAGCGCTTACGCCCCTCTGCCTCGACGCCCATGATCTGCGCGGCGCGGGTGTTCGCAAGCCCTAGGATCGTCTGGGAGTCCGTGGGCGTGATGGTCGTCTCGATGGGATCGTCGAACGTCTTGAAGAAGCCTCCGACCGAGAACACCTCATCGGTGGAGTAGTACCACTCGACACGTGCGTCGTAATTGCTGATGAGGGCACGCTTGAGGGCAGGCGAGCCCTGCAGCGTGACGTTGTTCTCGACGTCGAAGAACTGGTTCGGAGAAAGCTCTCTGAGGTCGGGCCGGTTGACGGTTCGGCTGTAGCCGGCGCGAAACTGAAAATCCTCGATGAAGCGCCAGGTTAGGGTCGACGCGGGCAGGATGTCGGTGTCGTCCAGCTCGACCACGACCGGTGACGCCTTGGCCGCAAAGGGGTCGAACGTGCTGACCTCGATGTTGGCGTGCTCGATGCGTGCCCCGCCCATGATCTCCAAGGACTCGAGAAGTGGCAGCTCCAACATCCCGTAACCGGCTTCGATGTTCATGCTCGCGTCGTAGAAGTCGCTGGGGAACGTGACCTCCCGAAACTCGAGGAATCCTGGGCCATTTCCGATGCGTTCGGTCGCGAAGAGGTCGTTGGGCGCGAGGGATCGATCCTCCTCTGGCAGCCGCACGTTGAACTGGAAGCGGCGCACCTCGGCCTCTCGACTTCTCGCGTAGGCGAGACCGCCCGCCTTGAGCTTGGCGGTGAGGTTCGACCAGACCGCGAAGGGCTGGATCAAATCGATGCTTCCCTCGTGGGTGGCATCGTTGAGGTCGCCAAACAAGCGTTCGTTGCCTCCGGTGCCGCTCTCGACCGCGTACTGTTCCGTGTTCAGCACGTTCAGGTATTGGTAGTCGCGTCGATCGGGTTCGATGCGCTTGGCTTGGGCGTAGGCGTAGCGCCACTGAACCTCGAAGTCGTTCAGCTTCTCGAAGCGGTGGGTACCGCTCGCCTGCTGCATCAGCACCTGACGCTCGACCCAGGAGAGGCGGTAGCGGCGTGTGTCGCGCCCCAGGTTGTCGTCCCAGCCCGCGCGATAGGTGGTCGAGTCCTCGGTTTGCCGCAGGAGCATGGAGGTAAACTTGAGCTTCTGTGCCTCGGAGAGCTCGACGCCCCAGTCGAGGAAGGCACTCGAGCTGATCGTGCGTAGGGATTGATCGACACGAAAGTCGTCGCGAGGGATGGTACTGCCGGCGTCAGTGCGGACCGTGCGCGAGATGGCGTTGCGCGCTGCCGCATATTCGCTCTTGTATCCGGTTGCAGCGACGAAGCCGATCTTGGCGGGTCCCAGATCGAACCTGTTGCCGACACTCGTCGTGATGCCGAAGTCGAGCGGCGAGACGACGCGCCGGGTCTCGTAGTTGACCGGCAACGACTGGCCGAGCTCGGTGAGCTCGTCGGCGCTGTAGTCCTCGCCGGGAGGGCTGAGACGGGTTCGGAGCTTCAGCTTGCGCCCCTGCGGAAAGTCGGCAGGGTAGCCGCGCGTGCCGTCGTCGATGCCCAGAAAGTCGAGCTTGCCGCCCTCGTAGGTCAGGTTCTCACGCAGGTGCGTCTGCGTGTTGAAGGTCGAAGACAGGGACACGTTGAGCAGCAGATCGTCCGGATAGCCGCGACTTCGGACCTGAACGATGCCACCGCCAAACTCGCCTGGCATGTCGGGCGAGAAGGTCTTTTGCACCACGACGCTCTCGAGCACACCGGTGGGAAAGATGTCGAGGGGCACTACGCGCCGTGTTGGCTCCGGACTTGGCACCTGTAAGCGGTTCAAGGTCATGCTGGAGTAGCGCTCGCCCATGCCACGCACGATCACGTACTTACCATCGACGACCGTCAGTCCGGTTACGCGCGCGAGCGCAGACGCGGCGCTGCTGTCTCCGGAGCGAGACATCTGCTCGGCCCCGATGACATCGGCCACGGCGGAGGTCTCACGACGCTCGGACAGCAGCGTGGCGATGCCTCCCTCGATGTGGGGTGCGGTGACCACGAGCTCTTCGAGCTCGACCGAGGCGGGGCTCAGCTCGACGCGGATCGAAGCCACGCGACCGCCCTCGACCACCACGTCGGGCACGGACTGGGTGCTGAAGCGGGGATGAATCACCGAGAGCAGGTAGGTGTTCGCGGGCAGCTCGAGACTGAAGCTACCGTCGTCGGCGCTCTGGGCTTCGACCGGGGCACCGCGGACGTACACGCGGGCGCCTGCGATGGGCTTACCATCCTCGATGGCCGTGACGACGCCCTGCACCATGCCTTTTGCCCGCTCCGACTGTGCCTTCTCGAACTCTTGGGTCAGGCTGCGCGTCTGGCTCTGGTCGGGCGCTAGCACATCGAGCGTGAGCACGGCTCCACTGTCAGACAGGGTTACGATGAGCTGTGTCTCTTGGCCTGCGCCGACGTGCACGTCCGGGAAGTCGATGATGAAGGGGCCCGTCGACACGGGCGCCTCGGGCAGCTGATCGAGGGGCACCTCGAGGCGCAGTGTATGCATGCCAGGGGCGGCTTCGAGCGTGCACCCGCCCTCGTCGTCGGTGTTTGCCGTTCGGCCATCGATCTGGACCTCGACGCCTACCAGGGCTTGGTTTTGGGCTCCAAAGAGCACCACGCGAACGCTGCCGGGGGCGAGGTCAGCACCCGCGGCATCCTGGGCGCCGGCGCGACCCTGGGCGACGAGCAGCGTAAGCAGAGCGAGGCATAGTGCGCAAGGGAATGGGAACAGGGATCGCGCACGCAAGTGCGTTCGTTTCGGGTACACGAGGAGCCTCCTGCTCGCGCGAACGCGCAAGAAAGCCGAAGCCTTTGGGGTGGGGGGAAGCGGCGCTCAGTAGCAGGACCAGCCTGCCTCCTGACAGCTCGCCATCGCTTTGCGCAGTGCCACTGCCTTGTCGAAGAGGCCTGCCTCGGAGATCTGCTTGAGGTGCTGTTCGGCGCTCTCGAAGTTGCCGTTGCGGAAGTAGCCGTAGGCGAGCGCGTAGCGGATGTTCTCGTCCTTCAGCAGACCTGTGCGAGACAGGCTCGGCTCCATGGCGGCGATCATCTCGAAGCGCTCCATGTCGAGCAAGATTCCGAGGCGTTGCTTGAGCTTGACCGCCGGGTCCACGATGCGCGCGCTCAGTCTCAGCGCATGCGACAAGCGTCCGGAGGCTTTGTAGAGCTCGGCTGCCTCGAAGCTGTACTTGGGCTCGAGCTGGGCGGCTTGCTCGTAGAGCATCGCGGCGGTGAGTGGATGGCCGGCATCGAGATAGGTGTTGGCGAGCTGCGCAGACACTTCGCTGTTCGAGGGAAAGCGCAGCCGTGCCCCCTCCATGATGCGCCGGGCCTCGCCGTACTGCTTGCTGCGGCGCAGCCCTTCGGCGATCGCCAGGTAGTCCTCCGCCGTCGCGTCCTTGCGGGCGAGGTAGCCCTCACCCACGCGCACCACCTCTTGGTAGAGGCCGAGATCGAGCAGGTAGCCGATCTTCATCTGCGTCAGCTTGTGGAAGCTTGGAAAGAGCGCGATGCCTTCGTCGAGCGCAGCGATGGCCCGGGCGGGTTGCTTCAGCGCGCGGTGCGCTTCGGCGCGCATGGTGAACGTTCCCGGAGCCTGCTTTGCGAGGTCTCCCGCGGCTGCGAGCGCGGCGATGCAGGCCGCGTGATCGCCGAGCTTGATGTGCGTCTGAGCCAGGTAGATGTGGATGGCTCGATTCGTCTGTCCGGCCTTGACGGATTTCGTCAGCTCATCGCGTGCCTGGGCGTAGAGCTCTTTCTTCAGAAAGATCGTTCCGAGCAGAAAGTGGAGCTTCGCTCTGTCGATGCTCTCGTCGTTCGGATCGACCTGTTGCAAGAGCACCGTGGCGCGATCGTAGTGCTCGTCCGCCACGAGCCGTGCGGCGAGCGAGAGCGCGTCGACGCCCTCGTCTTCCTTTTCGCGTCGGTCGCGCTCACGCTCGGCGGCACCGATGCGCGGCAACGCGAGGCATGCGAGCCCTAGGCAAATCGCAACGATGAGAGTGGTGTTCCGCATGTCAGTTCAACCGAAAGGAGACGGTGCGCTTGAACCAGCCGGTGACGGCCGTTCCGTTGTACTCGGCGGGCTCGAACTCCCATTGTTGTGCGGCCGTGACGGCCGCCTCGTCGAACACGCCACGCGGCTCGGCTTCGAGCACGCGCACCTTCTCCACGAGGCCTTCGGCATTGATGAAGAGGTTGAGCTTCACGTACCCCTGCACGCCACGCTGACGCGCGCTGGGCGGAAATTCCGGGGCCACCTGACGTCGAGGCACGGGCTTTTTGTCCACGGTCTCCTCGGTCATGATCATGTTCTTCACGGAGCCTGCGCCGAGCAGCTCATCCCCGACGCCACGCAGATCGGCGGCGTCGAAGCCTGGAAGGTCGAAGGACAGCCCACCGATGGCGGCCGAGAGCGATGGCGTTGGCGCGAGGCGCGGCGACACCGCTCTCTTGGGGGGCGGCTTCGCGGCGCGCGGCTTTGGCTTTTCCTTCTTCTTCGGCGGAGGGGGTGCGATCTCGAAGGCCACGGGGCCGCGCTCATCGAGCGAAGCCGAGGCGCCGGCGTGCTCGTTCATCCAGAACAGCGTGCCAAACACGACTGCTGCACCGAGCAACATCGTGGCGGAAGAGAACAGATGGCGGCGGCCCTTGGGGCCCATCACCCGGCCTCCTTCTCGGTGGCGACGCCCACGTTGGCGGCACCGGCGAGGCGCGCCTGATCGACCACCTCGATCAGCTTGTCGGCCGCGACCGCGCGGTCGGTGATCACGAGCACCGAGCCTTCGCCCGCGGCATCGAGGAACTCCTTGACCCGGCTTTGCACCATCCACGGACGAATGCGATTGCCGTCGATGGTGATGTTGCCGTTCGCCTCGAGGTAGATGCGCATGGCCTTCGTGGATGCGGCGGCTGCGGTCGCCGCGCCCGGGCGCTCGATGTCGATCTTCATGTCCTTCTGAAACGTCGTGGAGACCACGAAGAAGATCAGCAGAATGAAGACCATGTCGATGAGCGGCGACATGTCGATCTCGGCGCTCTGCTCTGTGCGTTGGCGGCGTCGCATGAAAACCTCGCGGATCTAAGCGTCTCGTTGGGAGGCACGTGCCTCGGCCTGGGCGTTGCAGAGCACGTCTTTGATTCTCTCGAGCTCGTCCTCGAGCGTGGCCTGACGCCGATCGAGCAGTCGGCCGATGATGACACCGGGGACCGCGACGACGAGGCCCATCTGGGTCGTGAAGAGAGCCTCGGCGATGCCTCCAGCGATGCCGCCGGACTGCGCGAAGAACGACATGTCGGCGAGCGAATCGAAGGTCTCGATCATGCCCGTGACCGTGCCGAGCAAGCCGAGGAGCGGTGCGGCGGCCACGACGGACTTGATCGTGGTCTTGCCCGCCTTGAGCTCGTGACGAAGCGCTGCGTACGCATCGTCGAGCAGAGGGCGAAGGCTCCCGCTGCCAAGGCGCGCGACGCGCACCCCGAGGATGCACGCGCTGTCGACCACGCCCTTCGGCATTCTGCCGCGCCCCGACTGATAGTCCTCGATCAGGCGATGAACCGTGCGCCGGCTGCCGCGCTGCAGGGTGACGAAGCGGTAGCCGAGTGCATACCAGAGCACGAGCGTGCACAGGAGCAGCGGCCACATGACGAAGCCGCCCTGGTCTAGGTAGCCTCGCAGCGCTTCGAGGGTGGAGGAAGACATGGGCTCACTCCGCGGGGGCCAACAGGGCCGGGGGCGCCGACGGGGTGTCCACCTCTTCGTCGGAGAGGTTCTTCACGTCGTTGCCATTCGCGATGTTCGTCACGCGCAGGGCCGCGCTGTCGATGTCGTCCTTGATCTTCTGGGCCCAGCCGTTCAGCAGGTTGCCGATCAGGAGCGCGGGAATGGCGACGATCAGGCCGAACTCGGTTGTGACGAGGGCTTCCGAGATGCCGCCGGCGAGGAGCTTGGGGTTGCTGTTTCCGTATTCAGTGATGACGTCGAAGGTCGAGATCATGCCGGTGACGGTGCCGAGTAGACCGAGCAGGGGTGCGACCGCCGCCGCGATCAGAATCAGCGAGCCGAACCTATCGATCGAGGGCTGTTCGGTGAGGATGGCCTCGGAGATGATGTCCTCGAGCTGTTCGCGCGGCTTTCTCAGGCTGCGCAGGGTCGCTTCGAGCACACGTGCGGCAGAGCTCTTCACCGAGCGCACGCGCTCGAGGGCAGCCTTGACGTCGTGCCGCTTGAGCAGCGGCGCCAGGTCTGCGACCAAGTGCTCTGTGTTGGCTGCGGCGCGTGCGAGCAGGGCCGCGCGGAGCAGTGCCGTGAGCAGGGCGAGGCAGCCGAGGCCCAGGATAATCCAGCCGATGGGGCCACCGGCCTTCATCAGGTCGTCGAAGGTCTTCTCCTTCGGCTTCTCGATTTCCTTGTCGAGCGACTCGAAGAGAAACAGATCGAGGCGCGGCACGCTGCGACCCGCAGCGATCGCTGCGGCCGATGCTGAGCTATCTCCCTCAGGCCACAGCTTGAGCCGGCCTTCGCCTGCAGGCGCGAGCGCTCCCGCGGTGCCCTGGCCCACGCCAAAGGCTGCAACGCGACCCACGTGGACGACCTGACCGCTGATCTTCTTGCCGTCGGCCGCGAAGAACTCGCCGGGTTCCGTGTAGACACTGCCATAGCGAGACAAGAGCTCGACGCTCTTCTGAAACGCGAAGTCGAGCTGCTCGAGTCGCTGCTCGGCCTTCGGCTCCCCGTCGGTGGACGGTAAGGTGATGCCGCCCTTGCTCAGGGCCACCTCGGCCTGCTGCAGCGTGCTGTCGAGCACATCGCGCGTCTCACTCTCCGCGAGCGACTTCTCCTCGGCCTGGCCGAGTTGCTCGGCGAGGGAGTCGGCCTCGAGCCCGAGGTTTGTGGCGCGCCCCTGAAGCGCGTCGATCTCGGCCCGTGCTGCATCGAGCTTCTTCTTGTCTTCCCGCTGAAGCTCGGCCAGGCGGCTTCTGAGCGCGCCGCGTTCGGCTTCGAGGAAGGCGATCTCACGCTTGTAGGCCTTGTCGAGCTCGGCGCCCTGCGCCACTGCTTGGCTCGTCATCCCCATTGCGAGGACGAGCACACTGAGCCATGTGAATCGGCGGATCATGTTCGTCACCTCGCTCCCGTCTGCGTCGCCGTGGGCAGAGCGTTCGGCAGGTTGAAGTAGCCGACGCGGATCTGCTTCTTGAAGGTCTCGAACAGGGTGCGGACGCGCTTTTGGTCTTCCTGATCGTCGATGCTGCGGAACGCCCAAGCGTCGCCTTGCTTCACGCTGCTGCCGAAGCTGCCGTCGGGCGTTCGGTAGTAGAGCGCTACCATGCCGATGCGGATGACCTCGGCCAGCTGCTCTTTGCCCTCCACCACAACCGGCTGCGAAAACAGGCCACTCTCGCGGGTCATGCGCAGCTCATCCTCGACGAAGCTCCAAAGGCGGTTCAGGGCGCGCTGCGGTGCCAGCAGACCCGACTTGTGCTGCTCCTCGATCTTGTCTAGCTCTGCGAGGCGTTCCTTCTGGCGGAAGGGCAGGCTCTGCTCGACGTAGCGTCGCACCACCGTGAGGTTCTGCTCGAAGCTCGGCCCCGCGGACTTGTCGGCGTTGCTCAGCGCTTCGCTCTCCGCCTGCTTTTGAGCCATCGCCTGGCGCAGCTTCTGGGCGCGGGTCTGTTCGCGCTGCACCTCGAGCTCGAGCTCTGAGCGTAGGCGTGCGTAGGAGCGAATCTGTTCCTGCACGTCATTCTTGTGCGCCGAGAGCTGGTCGGAGATGGACTCGACCTCTGCGCGCAGTGCGGACAGCCGCTCGGCCATCGTGCCCAGCTCGTCCGCCAGGGCGGGAGCGGTGGAAGTAATGACGAGCGTCGCTGCCAAGGCTGCCACGGCACGGGCTGCTCTGGCACGGCTACGCCGTACGGAACGTGCACCTGTCGAAGGGATGCGGACGGGTGGTGAGGACGACATGAGAAGGGCTCCTGGGGGCCACTTGGCGCTTTCAGTGAAACGTTGTTCCTGATCTAAGAACGCGGCGTGACGTTTTGATGGCAGCCCTGAGGAGGAACCGTAACGTTTGTCGCGCGGGGGCTGTCACAGACGCGCGGAGTTTCGGCATTTCGACGGGCATTTGGCACAATTGAAGAAGCCGGTAGTGCCCGATGGACGCTACCGGCGTGCATGCCCCGTGTGGGGCACAGGGGCTCGAGGGCCTCAGAAGTCCGTCACCTTCATCCAGTTGCCGTCGGTCCAGTCTTCTTCGCCGATGGCGCCGATGTGCGCCGCGGCCGAGAAGAAGGCGCCGGGAGCCACGGTGCCGCCCGTGAGCAGACCCGATGCGGCCTTGGGCGCGAAGTTCGGCGCCGTGCGGCTGAACGGATCCTCGAGGAGGGTGGACGCATCAGCCACCACCTCGTTGCCCGTGCCATCCTCGAACAGCGACTGCGCTGCCTCTTCCGCTCCGCCGCCGAAGCCGTAGCTCACGGTGCAGGCGATGCGGCTCGTCGTCATCGTCAGATCGGTGCCCACGAGGGCGGTGCTGTCCGCACCATCGACGTGGATGCAGCCCTCCGAGAAGCCCAACGTCACGACGCTGTGGAGCGTGGCGGCGGTACCGCGGCGCAGGTGCATGCCGCGACTCGACGCGACCGTCGATGCGCCGATGAGCGTGAGGTTCGAGATGGTGGGATTCGAGCGGGGGGTCGCGCCGGGATTGCTGCTGTTGTTGTCCGCCTCGATGCCGTTCGGGTCGGAGCTCGACACGTCGGACCACTGCTGCGCGATGGCAAACTGAACGTTGCCGTTCCAACCACCCACCCAGTCGAAGGAGTCGTCGCCGGAGGCGGTGACCACGAGGTGCTTGGCGTCGACGGTGCCGCCGTACCACTCGATGCCGTCGTCGTCATTGGCGTGCACGTGCACGTAGTCGACCACGGTGCCCTTGCCCACGCCCTGGAAGGCGATGCCGTTGAGCTCGTTTTCCGCGTCCTGCTTGCCGCCGCCGAACTCGACGCGCACGTACTTGAGCGTGCCGCTGTTGTCGTTCGGGTCGGTGCCGGCGTAGAGGCCCGTGCCCGCTTCGCCCTGGATGTCGATGCCCTGGTTGTGCGGCGCGCGGCCGTTGATGATGAGGCCGCCCCACTGGCCGGGTGCGTACACGCCGTCTTCCGGCGCGCTCGTGAAGACCACGGGGTTGTCCTTGGTTCCCTCGGCCTCGATCTTCGAGCCGCGATTGATGAGCACGAAGGACAAGGGGCTCAGGCCGAGGAGCTTGGTGCCAGGCAGGATCTTGAGCGTCGCCGTGGCCTTGCCTGCGGCGGGCGTCGCTTCGCCGCCGACGTCCTCACCCACGAACACGCCCGCCTCGAAGGCGTAGCCTTCCTTGCCCTCGACGGGGCCCAGGGTGAGATCGGTCTTGATCGGGTCGGCCTGGGAGGCCGTGATCACGCAGAGCGTGCCATCGGGGCTCTCGCTGACGTTCGGATGGTCGGGACACTCTGCGGCCGGCGGTGGAAGACCATTGTTGCCGCCGTTGTCATCGCCGTTGTCGCCGCCGTTGTCGCCACCGTTTCCGTCGCTGTCGCCGCCGTTGTCACCACCGTTGTCCCCGCCGTTGTCCCCGCTACCCGTCTCTTCGTCGTCGCCGCAGGCCGAGGTGGATGCCATGGCGGAGGCCAGGAGCAGGGCCATCAGTGCACGTGTGGACTTGGTCATTTCTTACGTCTCCGTGTTTCGAGTCGATCCAGTCCGCATCGGATGAGCCTCACTCTCCACTGCGGTCCGTATGGTGCAGGGTCTATCGGCGCGCAGTGACGCTTCGGTGACAGAGCCGGGTGCGCTCGGAAACGTTTCGGATCGCTCGACGTGACGCAGAGGGGCTTGAAGTTCTCGGAAACGCCGGCTAGCTTGAGCGGGTAAACGTTGTTTAGCTTCGGTGGCTGAAGCCCACGCAGGGAGAACATGTCCATGTCCGACTACAAGCTGTACATCGATGGCGAGCTCTGCGAGGCGGCTTCCGGTGAGAGCTACGCGACCTACAACCCCGCGAACGGGGAGAAGATCGCCGACATCGCGAAGGGCGGCATCGCTGACACGCAGCGCGCGATCTCGGCTGCGCGCAAGGCCTTCGACGAGGGGCCGTGGCCGCGCATGAGCGGCAAGGAGCGCGCTCTGTACCTGCGCAAGTTCGCGGCCGGCATCCAGAAGCGCCAGAGCGAGTTCGCGACCATGGAGGTGCAAGACAGCGGGGCAACGCTGCGCAAAGCCAACATGGTCGACACCATGGGCATCGTGTCGACCTTCAACAAGTTCGCAGAGCTCGCCGAGCGGGTGCCCGACCGTGAGGAGCTCCCGCCGTTCATCGCGGGGCCGACGCCTGCGCCCAACTACCTGCAATACGAGCCGATCGGCGTGTGCGGGGCGATCACGCCTTGGAACTTTCCCCTGATCATGGCGGGCTGGAAGATCGCGCCGGCCATCGCGGCGGGCAACACCGTAGTGCTCAAGCCGGCCACCATCACCTCGATCACCGCGCTGATGCTGGGGCAGGTCGCTGCCGAGATTGGGCTTCCAAGGGGAGTGCTCAACATCGTTGCTGGGCCAGGCGGCGTCGTGGGTGAGGAGGTCTCGGCAAATCCCATGGTCGACAAGATCGCCTTCACGGGGTCCACGGACGTGGGCTCGCGCATCATGCAGATCGCGGCGAAGACCGTGAAGAAGGTGACGCTCGAGCTCGGAGGCAAGTCGGCAGCCCTCGTCACCGACAACGTCAACTTCGACCTCGCTGCGCGCGGCGTGTTGTGGGGGACGTTCTTCCACAACGGCCAGGTGTGCATGAGCGGCACCCGCGCCCTCGTGTACGAGTCGGTCTACGACGAGTTCGTCGAGTTCCTGGTGAGCAAGGCAAGACAGCTCAAGCACGGCGATCCGCTGAATTTCGCCACGGATCTCGGCCCGGTCGTGAGCGCTTCACAGCTCGAGAGCATCGAGCGCTACGTGCAGATCGGCAAGGAGGAGGGCGCGCGCCTCGTGTGTGGCGGCAAGCGCGTCGAGGACCCCGCGCTTGCCAAGGGCTTCTACTACGAGCCCACGATTTTCGCCGACGTCGACAACAAGATGCGCATCGCCCAAGAGGAGATCTTCGGACCGGTGCTGTGCGTGATCAAGGTCAAGGACGACGACGAGGCGGTGCGCGTCGCAAACGACAGTATCTTCGGTCTCGCGGGCACCGTGTGGTGCGAGGACATCGAGCGTGCAAAGTCCCTCGCCGAGCGCATGCGTACGGGCACCGTCTGGATCAACGATCACCACCTGCTCGGCCCGGAGCATCCTTTCGGCGGCTACAAGCAGAGTGGCTTTGGCCGCGAGATGGGCGTGCTCGGCTACAACGAGTATCGTCAGGTGAAGCGCATCCACGTCGACGCATCGGGCCCCGACTACCGAAAGCACTTCACCTTCAAGATCCTGCACGGCGACAAGTAGCGGTCTGGCCAAGGCTAATGCAGATGCGCGAGCTTGCGTGAAGCGAGCACGGTGTAGATGCGCTCGATGCGCCCGTCGGCCGCGAGCTCTACGGCATGAAATTGGCGCCGTGCTGCCCCCGGCTTTCCGGCGTCCACCTCGATGAAGAGCCCAGGCAGGCCGTTGAAGAGGCCAGGTTGAGCCCGTGCGATGCGTCCGTGCCGCCCGATCTTCGTGAAGAAGCGCGCCACGCGCTCGGCTCCGACGACTGGGCGCTGCGCCGCGAAGAACTCGCCGCCCCCATCGTTGAGGGCCGTGACGTGCTCGCTGAAGAGGCGTGCAAGCCCCGTAGCGTCGCCGAGGGAGACGTGCAGGATGAAGCGCGTGAGGGCTCCCTGTACCTCCCGTGTGCGCGTCTCGTCCCAGGTGAGCCGCGTGCGGTCGTACTCGGAGAGCGCGCTACGGGCGCGGTGTAGGGTGGTTTTCACGTTGGCCTCGCTGAGATCGAGCGCCTCGGCAGTCTCGCGCACGCTGTAGTCGAGGGCGTCGCGCAGCACGAGCACGGCCCGCTGGGTCGGCGTCAGCGCCTCGAGCGCCAGCAAAAAGCCAAACGAAAGGCTCTCCCGCTCGGAGTAGCGCGCGCTGGCGGACGCTGCGCCGTCCTCGAGCGAGTCGCTCTCCACCGGGGATGGCAACCAGGGTCCCACATAGCCACGCGCGCGGCGCCGTCGCAGGTGGTCGCGGCACCGGTTCGTGGCGACGCGCACGAGCCAGGGCTGAAGGTCCCGGCTCAGATCCCCCGGAGGTTGCGCGAGGGCTTGGGCAAAGGTCTCCTGCACGAGGTCTTCCGCATCCGCAGCCACGCCGGTCATGCGGTAGCACAGGGCGAAGAGGCGGCTTCGAGACTGCTCGAGGGCGCGGGAGAGCTCGCGACTCACGGATTCCTCCTCTGGCCTGCGCGTTTGTACCGCCTCCGCGTTCATGCTGCACGCAGGGCCGCGTCGGCGATGAGCGCGCGCGCAGCTTCGATCGCGCTCGCCACCGAGGCATCGGCCAAGAGCCCTTCGGCGCCGACCCAGTCGCCGGCGCGGTACAGACCAGCGAT
>CAYNOM010000020.1:19069-22578 GCA_964398415.1 uncultured Polyangiales bacterium
GGACGGACGCGGCGGGTGCAGGCAGGTCCTGCGGTGCCGCACCGGGGGCCTCCCTGGGAGCCCCCCGCGTCGTGCTTGGGGCTGATCGTGGGCCACCGTCACGTGGGGCAGATAGCGCGTGAAGCGCACGTGCTCTCGCAGGTTTGGGCCCATGTGATCGAGCAGTCCCGTGAGCTCCTCGCGCACAGCCTCGGGGTCGGGAGCCTCGTCCACGCCGAGGTAGCGAACGAGGTGAACGAGGTGGGCGCCTTCGGGTGCGAGGCGCGCTGCGCCCGAGTGCAGCGATGCGTACAGAGAGCGCTCGACGCCGAGCACGAGCTCGCGGCGCAGCACGGCCTCGGGCGCGAGCGCCACATCCAGGCACGCTGCGCGTACAGGGCGCGCATGCGCGGCGTGGTCCTGACACTCGCGATCGTTCGGGAGCAGCATCGTCATCACGCTCGGGCTTGCGGCCACGATGACCGCGTCGGCGTCGAGCCTGCGTCCGTCGGCGAGCTGCACACCTGACACGCGTCCCTCAGATACGAGAAGGCGTCGGACGGCAGCGCCCGTCTCCACCGACACGCCGAGCGCCTCTGCGCGCGAGACGAGGCCCTGCACGAGCGGTTGCCAGCCACGGTCCAGGTACATCACGCCACGCTGCGCACGCGCGAGCTGTGCGCTGACGGCGTCGGCGCTCACGAGCTCCGCATCCTGGCAGTAGGAGGTCAGACGGATCAGCGTCTTCACGAACATGCGGGACTTGAGCTCAGGACAGCGGGCGAGCAGCCACTGCTCCGCCGTCACGCGCGCGAGCTCCGCTGGGGGAGTGCTGCGCAAAGAGGCGAAGAGCTTGAGTAGCGAGAGGCGGCCTCCCGTGAACAGCGGCGAGAACGCGAGGCCCCCAAAGCCTCCAGGGAGCCTTGCGAGCTCGGCGTCGAAGAGCAACGACGCCCCGTTCAAGGCGGGTGCCCGTCCGTTCACCTGCACCCCGAAGCGCCGCAGCGTGCGCATCGCGGGTCCTGTGGCGTAGAGCGCATGGGCGCCCAAGTTCAAGTGAAAGCCCTCGCGCTCACGCGTCTCGGCACGGCCGCCGACCTGGGTGCGGGCCTCCAAAAGGCGCACCTTCATGCCGGCTCGGGTCAGCTCCACCGCAGCGCTGAGGCCAGCCAGGCCTCCTCCTAGGATCAGGGTTGTCTTGGGCATCGTCGCCCTCCTTTCAACCCTTTCACGCATCGGCTGGGCGAAAGGTTACGCGCAGCGCTCGATTCGGGGGCGAGGGCGTCAGTCGCCGACGTTCTCGACCGTGAACGTGTGCTGACCCGAGGCGCCGCTCACCGCGTCCTTCACCGTCACGGTGACGGTGCCCGGATCGATGAAGTAGAGCTCGATCTTGCCGCGGCCCGTCCACACGCGCTGCTCGTACACGCCGTTGACGTCGACGCCGGACACCACGAGCTCTGCCGGATCGGCCGAAGTCTCGGTGACGATGCGACCTGCGAGGCGCTCGCCGTCAGCGTCGAGTGGGATCGGCAGAAACACCGCGTGGGCGCCCTCGAGGACGGTCGTGGCCGAGCCGCTGGCCTCGCTGAACTTCTCGGCCCAGGGCGCGCGCACTTTCACGTCGAGCTCGAGCGAGCTCGGTGCTTCGAAGGGCAAGGAGAGCGAGTCGACCACACGTCCCTTGTAGATGGCGCGCAGCTCGTAGGTGCCGGGCTCGGTGACCAGGATGTCGATGTCGGGCGGGATCGAGCCCGAGCCTCCCACGGCGTCGATCGACACCCCTTCGGGTGGGACGGCGCGATAGGTGATCTCGTCCGGCTCTTCGATGTCGTCCTCGCCCTTGTCCGTGAGATCGATCGACAGGCGCTGCTCATGTCCTGCGACGAGGGGCACGTCGCCGAGCTTGCCGTCGATGACGTAGTCGGTGGCGAGGGTGAACTCGAGGCGTCCCTGATCACCGATGTTGCTCGTGAGATCGCCGCAGCCGACCCACAGCGTGCAGCACAGCGCGAAGCTCAGCTCGACGAACCCCATGCTGCGACGTTGCCCCATGTCCGTCCTCCGTAGCGCTTGAGAATACCGAACATTCGCCGACCTCGCGTGGATTCCCCGCGGGCGTCGTTGCACGCGAGCGCGCGCAGGCCTGCAGACGTCAGCGCCTGTGGGCGCGTGCGTCGTCGAGGGCCCGGCGTCCCACGGCGGGCAGCACCATGACGAGGCACAGGGCGGCACTCGCAAGGCCCACCCACAGGATGTTCGGGTACTCGTCGTTGCCGCGGATCACCTCGGCCGCGATCAGGGGCCCCAACATCAGCCCGCCCGTTTGCACCACGATGCTCGCGACCGCCGAGCGCCCCGTGGGATCGAGCGCTGCCACGGCGCCGACGAAGTAGGGCAGGGTGAAGAACCAGGCGAAGAAGAACATCATCGCCACGACCACGAACGGCGCCTGTCCCGGTGCGAAGCGCAAGAGCAGCTGGCTGAACAGGATGGCACCCACGCCGAGCGACAGCGGCAACCTTCGACCGAACTTGTCGCCGAGCACGCCGGAGGCGATGCCCGCCACGATGCCGACGATCATGGCATTGGCGAGGCCCGCCGTGATCTCCGCTTCCAGGTAGCCCGTCTTCGCGGCGATGAGCGTGATGTTGTTCCACACGGCGCCGATGCAGGCCTCGAACAACAGCGTCGCGCCGAGCGCCATGGCGATCCACTTGCGCGCCGGGTTCGGCCCCGCTTTGATCGGTGCTGCTTCGCGCGCCTCGTCGCCGCGCGCTTCGCCCATCTGGGCCGGGAGGAACGGCACGAGCAGCAGCACGAGCACGGTGAACGCGCTCATCGCGTGGAACAGCCCCGGCAGGCCCGACGACTCGAGCACACCTGGGATGACGAGCTGGAACGCCGCGTACGAGATGCCGAGGGTCACCGCGAGATACCAGCCGAACACGCGTTCGGCGATGCCACGCTCCGCCGCCGATGCGGTCATGATGGCGATCAGGCCGCCTTCAGCCACGCCACACACGAAACGTGCGCTGGCATAGGCGGTGAAGCCCGTGAGCTCTCCGCACACGCCATTGGCCACCGCGAGCATCACCAAAAAGCCCATGGCCAGCCAGCGGCGATTCAGCTTGCGGATGAGGAACGAGAGACCGAGCGACGCCGCCATCATGCCAAACTTCTCGGCGGTCACGATCTGGTTGGCCTGGGTGCCGGTGAACCCCACGCTCGTCACAAGCTGCTGCACGATGGCGGGCAGCACGACCGTGATGTAGGCGCCCGCCGCGCCTAGCACGACCATCGAGATGGCCGCGAGCGGCTTGGACGGGCCGCTGACGACCGTGGTGGAGGGCATGGTAGTCGCTGAACGGGTCATGGCAGGCCTCGCGGTGAAGGAAGCGAGCCCTGCTCTAGCACGTTCTCGTCACGCCTACTGTTTGGAACGAACGCTCCGTTGGGGAAGCTCGGCGTCTCGCTCAGTCGTCCTTACCCGACTGCCCGCTGAACTGATCGGCCTTGTCCCTGAACAG
>CAYNOM010000021.1:0-22489 GCA_964398415.1 uncultured Polyangiales bacterium
CCGACGGCGTGCTCTTGCTGGTGGACGCGGCCGAAGGCCCGTTGCCCCAGACGCGCTTCGTGCTCGGCAAGGCGCTGCAGCTCGGCATCCCGGTGATCGTGGTGATCAACAAGATCGACCGCCCCGACGCACGCGCCGACGAGGTGCTCACCGAGACGTTCGATCTGTTCTGCGAGCTCGAGGCCAACGAGCACCAGCTCGACTTCCCCACCATCTACACGATCGCCAAGTTCGGCATCGCGAAGTATGCGGTTTCGGACGAGAGCACGGACCTCGTGCCGCTGCTCGAGACGATTCTCGCGCGCGTGCCGGCGCCCCAGGGCGATACGACCGCGCCGCTGCAGATGCTGATCACGAACGTCGAGTACGACGAGTACGTGGGTCGCCTGGCGGTGGGCCGCATCCGTCGCGGCAGCGTCAAGCCCAACGACATCATCGCGTGCATGGGCGAACGTGGCGCGAAGCAGCAGAAGGTGAGCGTCGTGTATGGCGTACGCGGCCTGAAGCGCACGGCCATCGAGTCGGCGGGCGCCGGCGACATCGCGCTGATCGCGGGCATCGACGACGTGCACATCGGCGACACGCTCACCAGCATGACCGCCCAGGAGGCCCTGCCGCGTATCCGTGTGGAAGAGCCGACGATCAAGGTGCGCTTCCACGTCAACACCTCGCCGCTTGCGGGTAAGAGCGGCAAGTGGGTGACCTCGCGCCACATTCGCGACCGCCTCGAGCGCGAGATGAAGAAGAACCTGGCCATGAAGATGGAGGACACGGACACCCCGGACGCCTTCACCGTCTACGGCCGCGGCGAGCTGATGATCGCGGTGCTGCTCGAGACGATGCGCCGTGAGGGCTACGAGGTGGCGGTCTCCATGCCCGAGGTGGTCACGAAGGACATCGACGGCGTACTGAGCGAGCCGGTCGAGCGCGTGATCGTCGACGTGCCGGACGAGTACGTGGGTGCCATCACCACGCGCCTGGGCGAGCGTCGGGGCCGCATGGACAAGATGCAGAACCTGGGCTTTGGCCGCTCGCGCATCGAGTACGTCGTGCCCTCGCGCGGCCTGATCGGCTTCCGCGGCATGTTCCTCACCGACACGCGCGGCATGGGTCTGCTCAACACCCAGTTCTTCGGCTGGCAGCCCTACAGCGGCCCGATGCAGCTCAGGCCCAACGGCGCGATGGTCTCCGATCGCCAGGGCGAAGCCGTGGCCTATGCGTTGTTCCATCTGCAGCCACGCGGCGTGCTCTTCGTCAACCCGGGCACGCCCGTGTACGAGGGCATGATCATCGGCGAGCACAACCGCAACAACGACCTCGACGTCAACGCGTGCCGCGAGAAGAAGCTGACCAACATCCGCGCGGCTGGCCGCGACGAAAACATCATTCTCGTGCCACCGCGTCCGCTCACGATCGAGACGGCCATGGAGTGGATCGACGGTGACGAGCTCGTGGAGATCACGCCGGACGCGCTCCGCATCCGCAAGAAGATCCTCGAGTGTAACCGGCGCCCGAAGCGCACCGCCGCCGACTGAAGGCCCGTGCCTGTGAGAAGCATGCGCTATCCTGGATGGCATGCTGCAGGACCTCGACCCGCTCATCAGCGCTGAGCAGTTGAACGAAGCCCTGGCGACGGGCGAGCCCCTCGTGTTGTGCGACGTGCGCTCGGGGCCCACGGCCGCGCAGGCCTACGCGCAGGGTCACCTTCCGGGCGCTCTCCACGTCGACCTCGACACCCAGCTCTCTGCCGCGCCCGTCGATGCTGCCCAGGGCGGCAGGCATCCACTGCCTGACATCGGCGTGTTCGCCGCGCTGCTCGGCGCACTCGGCATCACAGAGGACAGCGAGGTCGTCGCCTATGACGACCAGGGCGGCGCCAATGCCGCGGCGCGCTTGTGGTGGATGCTGCGCGCCGTGGGTCATCGCCGCGTGCGCGTGCTCGATGGCGGGCTGACGGCGGCCGTCCAAGCGTCGATCGCCCTGAGCCGAGAGGTGCCGACACCTGTGTCTGCCGCGCCCTACCCGGCGCGTGCCTATCTCGCGCCCCAGGCCGACATCGACGACGTCGCGCGCGCCTGTGCTTCGTCCATGCATCGCGTGCTCGACGTGCGCGCGGCCGCTCGCTTTCGCGGCGAGGTCGAGCCCATCGATCCCATCGCCGGCCACATTCCCGGGGCCCACAACATCCCGCTCACCGAGAACTTGAATGGCGAAGGGCGGTTCAAGTCGAAGGCCGAGCTCGAGGCCCTCTACGCACCGCTGCTCGGCGATCTCAGCCCCGCGCAATTGATCGTCCATTGCGGCTCGGGCGTCACGGCCTGCCATACCCTGCTCGCCCTCGAGCGTGCAGGTCTTTCCGGCGCGAAGCTGTACGTCGGCTCGTGGAGCGAGTGGTGTCGCAATCCCGACCGCCCACGCGCGCCGTGAGGGCAGCTCACGCTCAAGCGGTGGCGTCGACTTCTGCTGCGCTCGCGCTGTCTGCGGCCGGCAACCTGACCCAGAACACGCTGCCTCCGCCCGCGCGCGCGTGCATCCCGACCGAGCCTCGCATGCTCTCCACGAGGTGTTTCACGATCGAGAGGCCAAGGCCCGTGCCGCCCATGTCGCGAGAGCGCCCGGGATCCACCCGGTAAAAGCGCTCGAACAGCCGCGCGCGATGGCTCTCGGGCACGCCAGGCCCCGTGTCCCACACCTCGAACAAGACGTCCATGCCATCGCGCTTGACCTCGAGCCCCACCCGGCCGCCGCCCGGTGTGTACTTGATGGCGTTCTCGACGAGGTTCACGAGCACGTGCTCGAGCGACGACCCATCTCCCCTCACCACGAGGTCTTCGTCGGCCGCGACCTCGAATGCGATGTGCTTGTCGGCGGCACGCGTCTCGAGCAGGTCGACCACAGCGCCGATGGGCCCCTCTGGGGAGACGTCGGCCAAGGCGATGACGTGGCCCCCAGCCTCGATGCGCGAGAGATCGAGCAGGTCGTTCACCAGCCGTGACAGACGCTCCGCGTTGCGCTGCACCGCGCGTAGAAACTCCTCGGCACGGCCGGGGTCGGAGAGGGCACCCGAGATCAGGGTTTCGACGTTGGCACTGATCACACTGACGGGCGTGCGCAGCTCGTGCGACACGTTGGCCACGAAATCGCGGCGCATCGTCTCGAGGCGGCGCAGCTCGGTGACGTCGCGCAGCACGAGCACGCAGTGGCCCTGGGCACGCTGGGGGGCAGCCGTCGCCGACAACACGCGTCGTGGCGGCCCAGGCAAGACCACCTCGGTGTGCGCGGTCTCGCCCGCTCGCGCCTTCTCGGCCACCTCGAGCAGCGCGGGTACTCGCACCACATCGATCAGCGGGGAGTCGTGCGGAGGCTGATCGAGACCGAGCAGCCGCATGGCCGAGCGGTTGACCTGCGTCACCTGCGTCTTGGCGTCGAGGGCGAGCACAGCGTCGGTCAAGCTCTCGAGGATGGCCGCCGATCGATCGCGCTCGACCGCCAACGATTCGATCGCTCGATCGAGCTCGTCCGCCATGCGATTGAAGGAGCCCGCGAGGCCCGCGAGCTCCGTCGTGTCGCCGTGAACGTCGAGCCGCGCACCGCGCGCACCGCTCGCCACGGTGCGAGCGCGGGCCACGAGCTCCATCAGGCTGCGCGAGGCGAAGTAGGAGGCGAGCGCGCCCATCATCATGGCGATCAAGAGGCCCACGAGCACGGCGCCCGTGAGCAGCCAGCGCATCTGCGAGATCAAGGCCTCGACCTTGCTCAACGACATGCTCACGCGCACGACACCACCCTGCTCCGGGCGCTGAAACGGGACGGCGAGGTACATCATGTTGGCGTGGACGGTCGTGCTGTAGCGGGTCGACACGCCGCGCCCCCCCTTGACCGCCGCGCGCACCTCGGGTCTGAGGCCATGGTTGTCGATTCGTGACAGCTCAGCGAAAGACACGGACGAATCGGCGAGCACGACACCAGACGGCGCGACCACCGTGACCCGCGCCGCGGCCGCCTGGCCGAGCCGCTCGGCGATGGCTTGCAGCGTCGCGCGCTCGAACGGAGCCGGCATCAGCTCGATGGCTTCGCGGACGACGAGCCCCGAGCGTGCGAGCTCATCGGAGACTTGCTCGAGGAGCAGCCTTCGCATCAAGGTCTCGACCAACACTCCGCTCGTCAGCGCCGCGACGCCTATCAATCCGAGCGAGATCGCGAATAGCTTGCCGCGGATCCCGAGCGTCAAGACACGGCCACCGGGTTGGCGCGCAGCCGGTAGCCGACGCCTCGAATCGTCTCGACGTAATCCCCTGCAAGACCAAGCTTTTCGCGCAGGCGCTTGACGTGGGTGTCGACGGTACGCGTGGTGATGTCGGCATGAATGCCCCACACGTCCTCGAGCAGCGTGGTGCGCGTCTGCACGCGACCACGACGATCGAGCAGGGTGGTGAGCAGCCTGAACTCGAGGGCAGTGAGCACGATCTCCTCGTCCGCCACCCACACCTGATGGGCCTCGGGATCGAGCGACAACACGCCGAACTCGAGCTTCTTGCTCTCCGGCGCAGGCGGTGCATCGACCGCGCGCCGCAACACCGCGCGCACGCGCAGCATCAGCTCGCGCACACTGAACGGCTTCGTGACGTAGTCATCGGCGCCCACCTCGAAGCCCACGACCCGATCGATCTCGTCGTCCTTGGCCGTCAGCATGATGACCGGCACCCGGCGCGTGCTCTCGTCGCCTCGCAGGGCGCGGCACACCTCGGTGCCCGACATGTCGGGCAGCATGAGGTCGAGCAGGACGAGGTCGGGAACGGGCCGCTCCTTGGCCTTGAGCACCGCATCCTGGCCACTTCGCGCCGCGCGGGTACGAAACCCGGATTGCTGCAGGTTGTAGACGAGGGTATCGACGATGTCGCCCTCGTCGTCCACGACCAGCACGAGCGGTTTTTTCGGCGAATCCGTCAGACTCTCACTCACGGCGCTCCTCGAGGGCTGTGGCGCGGCACGGCGCGGTTGGGCGTCTCGCCCGGCGCACGAAACCGGACACCTCGCCCAGGCTTACCACATGAGTGGGTGTACAGGTGTGACGTTCCGATGGCGAGAAGGTCTTCCGACACACAGGTCGCGCGGTGGACCGTGGTAGCATTCGAACGCAGGGGATGACTGCGCAATCGCCGGAAATCACACGATTGCAGGTGACGCCGGCCGGGGTAATCCGGACCGCGAGTCATGGTCCACTGTCCGCAGAGCTGGTCGCCGCCGTCCTGACGGCGCTGCCGGCAACCGTGGTGGTGATAGGTAAGAGCGGCGCCGTGCTGTCCTTTTCGGGGCGCACACTGCCGGCAGAGATCCTGGGCCACGACTTCCTCGAGCTCGTGCCGAGCGACCACCGGAGCTTTTACGAGGAGCAGCTCGGGCGCGTGATGCGCGGCGAGATCGTCTCCTTCGACATCCTCGGCACCACCGAGCGTGACGAGCCCCATTGGGCGCGCGTGCGCCTCTCGCCCCTTTTGCTGCACGGCGAGATCGAAGGCGTCGTGTCCATCGCCATGGACATCGAGCACGAGCGCGCGATGGAGCGACGCGCGACGCGCATTCGCGCCATGTTCGACCACGTGAACGAGGGCATGCTGGTCGTGGCGCTCGAAACCGGCAATGTGATGGAGTGCAACGAGGCCGCGGCCAAGCTGCTTCAGGTGCCTGTCGACGAGCTGACCGACACCGCGCCCTCTTGGCTGCAGGTGTCGCCCGAGGGCGGCGCACGCCTCGGCTGGGGTGCGTTGCTCGACGAGCTATCCGAGGGCCGCACCGTGCGCGGTCGCGCGATCCTGCGCGAGGGGCAGGAAGTCAGCATCGAGATGCGTGCCACCACGCGCAAGCTCGACGACGTGCTGTGCGCCTTCGTGTTGTGTCGCGACATCGGGGCCGATCTCGAATCCGAGCGCGCGCGTGCCACCCAGGAGCGGCTGGCCACGGTGGGTTCGCTCGCCGCGGGCGTCGCCCACGAGATCAACAATCCGCTCGCCTACGTGATCGCAAACGTGCAGTACGCGCTCGACAACATCACGCAGTGGCAGCAGCGCGAGCCCGAGGCCGTGCCCGACCCCGAACGCGAGCGCAGGCGCGCTCAGCTCAAGGAGGCGCTCTACGAGGCCAACGAGGGCGCTCGCCGCGTGCAGCGCATCGTCGCGGACCTGAAGACCCTGGCGCGCCAGGGCGAAGACCGGGTCGAGCCCATCGACGTCGAAAACACGCTGCACTGGGCCATCGGCGTGACCATGGCGGAGATTCGCCATCGGGCACGGCTCACGAAAAACTTCGAGCTCCTACCGCCTGTGCGCGGCGATGAAGCGCGCCTGGGTCAGGTGTTCGTCAACATCCTGCTCAACGCCGCCCAAGCCATCGAGCCCGGGCGCGCCCACGAGAACGAGATCACCATCAACACCTACGCGCGCGATGGCCGCGTGGTGGTGGAGGTGCTCGACACCGGCACGGGGATTCCCGAGGCCCACCTGACCAAGATCTTCGACCCTTTCTTCACAACCAAGCCGCGCGGTGTCGGCACCGGTCTCGGGCTCTCCATTTGCCACGAGATCGTCGCCTCCATGCGCGGCACCCTGACGGCAGCCAACCGACACTCTCGAGGCGCGAAGTTCTGCGTGGAGCTACCAGCCATGAGCCCGACTCAGCATCCGCCCACGCGCGCCATGCGCGTAAAGAGCAGCCCGCCGCCGACACGCGCCGCGCGCATCTTGATCATCGACGACGAGCCGCTCGCGGCAAAGGCCCTGGCTCGCATCCTGCGCGAGCACCGCGTGGAGATCGCCGAGCACGCACCGACGGGTCTCAAGATGGCGCTCGAAAACGGCTACGACGTCATCTTCTGCGATCTGATGATGCCAGACATGAGCGGCATGGCTGTGCACGACGCCGTGGAAGACAAGAGCCCGGAGACGGCCGAGCGCATGGTGTTCGTGACGGGCGGCACGTTCACGGAAGAAGCCCGTTCGTTCGCGGCGCGTCACGCAGGACGCTGTCTGTTCAAGCCCTTCGACACGAGCCTCGTCAAGAACGCTGTGGTCCGCGTGTTCTCCGAGATGGGAGCCGCGCAGGCGGACTCGTGCTAGCTAACCTCCATCCGAAGATGCCCGTTTTCGCCCCGAATGGTGCACGTTGACTGCGCGTACCTTGCCCAGCACGGCTTCCGTGGTCGTCGTCGGTGGCGGCATCGCGGGGCTCGCTTGCGCTCAGCAGCTCGGCACGTTCGGCATCTCCGATGTCGTGTTGCTCGAGGCCGAGCCGATGCTCGCAACCCATGCCTCGGCCCGCAACGCAGCCATCTTCCAGCCGCTCGAAGAGAGCCTGAGCGCGGTGTGGCTCGCCCAGCGCTCCCGCGACCTACTCGATGCGCGCCTCGGGACGTCATGGCTCTCGGCCCAGGGAGTGACGCTCGTGTCCGCGGAGGAAGACGCCCTCGATGAGCTGCGCTTCGCGGCGCGACGCTTCGGGGTGTTTCACGAGCGGCTCGCGCCCGATACGCTGTTCGCGAAGCTGCCCGCACTCGAAAAGGGCGAGGCCCAGTTCGGCATCCACCTGCCCCTGGGCGGCGTGATGGACATCCACATGGTCCTGTCGTCGCTCGCGCGCTGGGCCAAGGCCTCCGGCACGACCATCGTGCAATCGGCCCGCGTCGAAACCATCGACATCCAGGATGGGCGCGTGCGGCGCGTGATCATGGAGGGGGGCGCGAGCATCCAGTGCGAGCGCGTCGTGATCGCGGCAGGCGCCTGGGCGGGACGGCTCGGCATGATGGCTGGCACCGACCTCGAGCTCACCCCGCTGCGCCGGCACCTCGTGCACCTGGTCGGGCCCAACATGCCCCGCTGGAAGACCCCCACCGTGTGGCGCGTCGACGATCAAACCTACTTTCGCCCCGAGGCAGGCGGCATCCTCGCAAGCCCTTGCGATGAAGAGCCGTGGGAGCCGTGTGTGCCTGAGACGGATCCCACTCAGCTCGAGGCCCTTGCCGAAAAGCTCGTCGCGCTCGCCCCAGGGCTTGCCGACGGCCAGGTGCGCCGCGCCTGGGCGTGCCTGCGCACCATGAGCGAAGATCGCGAAATCGTCGCCGGCGACGATCCTCGGGCCCGGGGGCTGTACTGGCTCGCCGGTTTGGGTGGACGCGGCATGACGTGCGGCGTGGCGGCCGCAGAGCTCGTCGCGCGCCTGATCGTCGGCCTGCCCCATCCGCTGATGCGCACGCTGCAGGTCGGTCGCTTCGTGTGAGGCAGCTCTTCAGCGCTTCGTGAGCACCCAAGCCAGCTTGGGCTCCGGCGTTCCGTCGGGGAAGGCTGCACCGATCAGCGAGATCACCCGCCCCGACATGCTGATCGCCTCGGCCTCCAAGACCGCGGAGCAAGTCTGGCCGCTGCACGTAGGCTTCACGATCCCCGACACGGGCGAAGGATCGATCGTGGCCTGGTCGGCGCGCAGGGTGAACACGTGCTCGGTGGAGGGCTCGGGAGCCTCCTCCTCCGCGGCCGGCTGCGCCTTGATGCCCTCGAGCATCTCCACCGCCGGCTTCTTGGGCTTCTCCGGAGCTGCTTCACCCTCCGCGGGCGTCGGCATCCCCGTTTGACGGAAGCGGAGCGCGAGGCCCGAGCCGCGCACGCGCAGCATCAGGTCGAGCTTGCCCCCTTCGGCCTTGGCGAGGGGCCGATAGCCGCAGTCGGCGCGCGACGAGGCCTGACAGGCACCGAGCGCATCTTCCCAGACCTTCGTGAAGCTGTCCCACGCCACGAGCTCGTCGACGTTGAACTTGGGATCGTCGGCAGATTCTGCGAAGTGGCTCTGCTTGATCACGAGCCAGCCGCTCTCCGTCGTGGAGTTGGGCTTTCGCACCTGGAACGCGAGCTCCTTCGGACCGGACGCCAGGGCGGTCTTGAGCACCTGGCCCAACGTCGCAAAGGGCGTGGCCGCGTGCACCGTGATGGCGAGCGCGCGCTTTGCCCCGAGCTTGCCCGCCAGCTTCGGCAGCTGATCGTTCTGCGCGTCGGCGGCCTGCACCTTGCCATTGTCGAGCGTCAGTACGCTCTCGCCGTCGATGCGTACCTCGGTGACGCCGATCTCGACTTGCGTGGCGTCGGCAGGCCGAGCGCCCGAGGTGCGGTGGGAAATGGGGAGCTCGAGCAGACCTACGATGGGCTTTTTGTCTTCCTCGCTCCCGCTCCCGTCACAAGCACAAAGGCAGGCGAGCAGGGCGGCGCAAAGGAGAAGGGGTTTGGGGGGTGTGCGGAAACGGCCGTGCATCATGGCGCGGGACTATACTCCCCGCCTGCGATGCCCCGCTACCCTGCCATGTCCGACGCCACGAGAGGTCTCACCTCCAGCGTCTACACGACCCTCTCCGCCCTCGCGAAAGAAAACGCCGCGGAAGTGTTCGCGCTCAACGTGGGCGACACGTACCTGATGCCGCCTGCCTGCGCGCGCGTCGAGAGCCTGCGCACGGCGGATCTGCCGGGCCTTCACAATTACGCCGACGTGCGGGGTGAGCCCGCGCTGCTCGATGCGATCTGCGTCGATCTCGAGGCGCGTGGTCGCGCAGTGGCCCGCGAGCGCTTGCAGGTGACGGCGGGCGCGACGAGCGGCCTCGACCTGATCTGCCGCACGCTCTTGTCTCCCGGGGACGAGGTGATCGTGCTCGCGCCGTTCTGGCCCCTCGTGCGCGGCATCGTGAGCGCCACCGGGGCACGCGCCGTGGAGGTGCCGTTCTTCACGCGCCTCGACGAGAACGGCTTCGACCTCACGCGCACGATCGCAGACGCGATCAACGAGCGCACGGTCGCGATCTACGTCAACTCCCCCCACAATCCCACCGGCGCGATGCTTCGATCCCCAGAGATCGACGCTCTCGCCAGGCTGTGCGAGGCGCACGACCTGTGGCTGTTGTGCGACGAGGCCTACGAAGCCCTCTATTTCGATGCGCCGCCTCCCGCGGTGTGGCAGCACCCGAAGCTCGAGCCACGCGCGCTCGTGGCCCACACGCTCTCGAAGAGCCATGGCCTCGCCGGCGCGCGCGTCGGCTACGTGCACGGCCCCGCCGAGGTGATGTCGTGCCTGTCGGGCCTCCAAACCTTCACCACCTACTGCGCGGCCCGGCCCATGCAGATCGCAGCAAGTCGCGCGCTGACCTTCGCTGACGGACAGGCGTTTCCGGCACAGCTGCGGGCACTCTACAAACACGCCTGTGAGCTTGCGGCCGAAGCTCTCGGTGTGCCCGCACCGAAGAGCGGCACGTTTTTGTTCTTCGACACACGCCCCTACCTGCGCGAAGGCGAGTCTTCCCACGCGCTGCTCGAACGAGCCGCACGCGCTGGCGTCGTGCTCACACCCGGACAAGCTACAGGCAGCGCCTTTGCCGACTACGCACGTCTGTGCACCACGTGTGTGCCACCCGACACCCTCGCGCGGGCCATGGAGATTCTTTCGCTGGTGTTGCGCGACCGCTGAGTGCTCACGGTGTAGAGTGACTCATGCAGCGTAGGCAATTTGTTCTGGCCTCGAGCGCCGCAGCCCTGAGCGCTGGCTTTGCGCTCTGGTTCAAAGCACGCGGACGCGAGCCTCGCCCAGCCCCCGTGGAGAGTGGCCTGATCCGCGATCCGCTGGGTGTGCTCGATCTGCCCGCCGGCTTTGCCTATCACGTGGTCGAAGTTGCTGGGATGCCCATGGACGACGGGTTTCGGGTGCCGGGGCGTCCCGATGCCATGGGCTGCTTCGATCTCGGGGGCGGCAAGTGGGCGCTGATGCGCAACCACGAGCTCGATCGAGGATCCATCGCCCACAGCCCCTACGGCTCGAGCGCCGAGGTTCCCGAGGAGGCCTACGATCCGCGTAGCCTGGGCGGTGTCACGCGCCTCGTGGTCGACAAGCGCGGCCAGCGCCTCACGAGCAACCTCGTGCTCACGGGCACCGCGCGCAACTGCGCCGGCGGCATGAGCCCCTGGGGTTGGCTGAGCTGCGAGGAGAGCGTCGAGCCTGGACACGGCTATGCGTTTCTGTGCCCGATCAGCGCAGACCGCGTGCAGCGGCCCCAGCGCATCTCGGCCTACGGACGCTTCTTTCACGAGGGCGTGGCGATCGATCCACGCGATCACGCGGCCTATCTCACCGAAGATCGCCCCGCCGGTTGTTTGTATCGCTTCGTACCCCAAGATCCCGCGCGGCCGTTCGACGAGGGCAAGCTCCAGGCGCTCGCCGTCGTCGGCGAACCACGCTTCGATGTAGCGCGCGCCATGCGAGCAGGTCGTGCGCTCGAGGTGAGTTGGGTCGACCTCGATCCGAAGCGCGGCGACGACGACTCGCTGCGCGACGCCGCCCAAGACCGCGGAGCCGCCGTGGTGCGGCGAGGCGAGGGAATCTGGATGGCCGAGGACGGCATCGTCTTCACCTCGACGACGGGAGGCCCGAGCTCGAGCGGCCAGGTGCTGCATCTTGCTCCCACGAGCGAAGGCGGGCGGCTTTCGCTGATCTACCAGTCGCCCGACGAGCGCGTGCTCGACATGCCCGACAACCTCACGGTGACGCCCTGGGGCGACCTTTTGCTGTGCGAGGACAACAGCCGCAATGCCTACCTCAAGCTGCTCACGCGCGCGGGCCGCATCGTGCCCTTCGCGCACAACGCGAAAAGCCGCAGCGAGCTCGCCGGCGTGTGCTTCTCGCCCGACGCACGCGTGCTCTTCGTCAACATCCAGGAAGAAGGGCTCACGCTCGCGGTGCAGGGCCCCTGGGACCGACTTCGCAGCTAACGCGCTGTCGCGCGAACCGAGCGTCGCTCAAACCTTGGCCACCCAGCTCGCGCAGTAGCCCTTGGGGTGGATGGGCCCTTTGACCACCTGGCAGGTGCCGCAGGCGTCGGGACTTCCGGCCTGATACAGGTTGCAGTTGTCGCAGGTCTTGCCGGGCTCGGGGCTCTTGTCGGTGTAGTTGAGGGCCTGGCGCGCGGTCTTCTCAGGGTCGCTCAGCCCGCTCACGTCGGTGCAGGTCAGAACCTTCTCTCCGCCGCAGGCGCTCAGCACGGCACCCATCACGGGCGCGGCGGTCAGGAGCTGCAACGTGAATCGGCGCGAAATCTTGGTTTCATTCATGGCGTCACCTCGCGTGGTATCTGGGATCGATGGGGGTGGGCAGTCAACATTAAGGGCGCATGCTATGGTCGGGCCCCGGATGACCACCCCTCGGGATCCCAGACAAGACGCGACTCTGATTACCGCAACCGGCGTCGATCGACCAGGCATCATGGCCGAGCTGTCCTCGGTGCTCACGGAGGCCGGTGCCGAGCTGCTCGACGTGGAACAGGTCGTGTTGCGCGGATATCTGAACCTGAGCTTCGTCGTGGCGCTCCCAGACGCGAACGGAGACGTGCGCTCAGTGCTGAAAGAGGTGCTGTGGCGCGCGCGCGAGCTCGGGCTCCGCGTCGATTTCGACTTCGAGCCACCCCCGATCGCGCCCACGCAGGCTCCGATGTGGGCGCTCACGCTGCTCGCCAATCCCGTCACCACCGAGCTGCTCATGCACCTCTCGCGCACGGTCGAGCACGCGGGCTTCAACATCGAGCGCATCAAGCGCTTGTCGGCCCACACGCTGTCGTCGGTCGAGCTGATGCTCAGCGGCGAGCCAGGCGAAGCCGAGCGCAGCCTGCGCACGGGCCTCGTCGAGCTACGCCAGCGCTACGCCTGCGACCTCGCGCTGCAGCGCGACACGCTCACGCGCCGCAGCAAGCGCTTGATCGTGATGGACATGGACTCGACGCTGATCCAGCAGGAGGTCATCGACGAGCTGGCGGTGACCCTCGGCGTGCAGGATCGCGTGAAGGCGATCACCGAGCGCGCGATGAATGGCGAGCTCGACTTCAACCAAAGCCTGCGCGCGCGTGTGAAGCTGCTCAAGGGCACACCCGCCACCGCCCTCGTCGACGTCCTACAGCGCATCGAGCTCACGCCCGGCGCGGAAGAGCTGGTGCGCGTGCTCAAGCGCCTCGGCTACCGCACCGCCGTCATCTCGGGGGGCTTCATCGAGGTGGTCGGGCCGATCCAAGAGCGCCTGGGCCTCGACTACGCCTTCGCCAATCGGCTCGATGGGATCCTCACGGGAGAGGTGGTGGGGGAGATCGTCAACCGCGAGCGCAAGGCTGAGCTGCTGGTCGAGCTCGCGAAGAAAGAGCGCATCGAGCTCGATCAGGTGATCGCGGTCGGCGATGGCGCAAACGATCTCGACATGCTCGGTCGTGCTGGGCTCGGCATCGCGTTCAACGCCAAGCGCACGGTGCAGGAACAGGCCCAGGCCGCCATCAATCAAAAGAGCCTCACCGCCATCCTCTATCTACTCGGCATCCGCGACACGGATGCCTTGGCCATCGAGGCTCCGTAATCCATGCGTGTCCTTCGAGAGCTCGCTGAGCAGCCCCAGGCGGAGCTCGTGCGTGACGCACTGCGCGACGCGCAGATCGAGAGCCAGATCTCCGAGACCCAAGACGGCATCCACGTGGTGTGGGTGGTCGACGAGACGGAGCTCGACCGAGCCCGGGAGCTCGCCGAGCGTTGGTTGAGCGATGCCGGCAACGCCGAGCTCATCGAGGCCGCGCGTCGCGGCAGGCTGCTGAAGGACCACTCAGACCGCATCGAGCAGCGCAAGCAGCGCCAGATCGAGTCGATGCGCGAGCAGCTCGCCTCCGCCACGAAGCCTCGCCCCACGCCGCTGACCTGGGGCATCATCGCGATGTGCATCGCGATCTTCGGCCTGAGCCAGGGCGAAAACCTCGAGAGCGTGCTGCGCGCCCTGGCCATCGTCGATCCCAGGCTGCCCCCGCCACCCCAGATCGTGTCCTTGTTCGGCCAGAGCTATCTGATCTCGGGCCTGCCGTGGTCTGAGCCGTGGCGCTTTCTGACGCCGGTGCTCGTGCACAACGATCTCATGCACCTCGGCTTCAACATGCTCATGCTCCTGCAGCTCGGGCGTGTGCTCGAGATGCGCCACGGCACGCGCACCCTGTTCGCACTCACGATCGTCAGCGGCGTCATCTCCAACATCGCGCAGTACGAGATCACCGCAAACCCGCTCTTTGCCGGGTTTTCGGGCGTCGTCTACGCGCTGCTCGGCGCGCTGTGGGTGCGCGGACGAATCGATCCGCGCGCCGGCTACAAGCTCTCGCAGGGCGCGGTGAGCTTCATGCTCATCTGGCTCGTGTTCGGCTTTCTGATCCGCTCGCCCACCTTCCGTCTCGCCAACTACTGCCACCTGTTCGGGTTGCTCGTCGGCATGGCCTGGGGCTTCGTGGGGGCCAAGCTCGCCGCGCGTCCGCGCTCGTCGTAGCGGTAGTCGATGCGCGTCCCCATCACGTAGTCGAACCAGGGTTGGGTCACACACCAGTTCGCGTCTTGGTTGCGTCCTATGTGGTGATCGTAGTGGTGCTTCAAGTGAGCCTTGCCCCACTCGGGATCGAGGTGCGATCGCTTGTGCTTGTAGAAATAGTTGAGCGACGAGTACCAGACCGCCGCCGTGAACCAGGGCGCCACCGCAAAGAGCGGGGCGTGGGCGACCATCAGCCCCGCGATGCCGAGGGCCTCCTTGCCCTGGGCATGCCAGCCGAACACCGAACGCTCGTAGTCGGGATCCCTGAAATCATTCTTGCGGCAGGCGCGATGATGCTCGGACCAGTGAAAGCTCCAGAAGCTCTTCTTCTTCTTGCCCATCCCGTGCAAGACGTACTTGTGAATGAGCCACTCCCCAGCGTTGGCGTACAAAAGGCCTAGCGGAAGACCCAACATGACCCCACCCTCCGCGCCGCAAGCGGGCAGCGCGAAAACATGACCCTTTAGTCATGATATAATCCCCTTCGACTGTCGAGGTTATTTTGACCAAACGGTCATCATTTTCTGAAAGCGCTGAGATCACGGCGCATTCTGTGCGACCGAAGGGCCCGCTGCCGGCCCACGTGCCCGAGGCGCGTCCGGGCCCCGAGGGGGGAAAGCGCGATCGGAACCGGCGTGCCCGCACCCAGGGCCTGCTCGATGCGGCCCAGAGCCTCTTTCTCGCGCGCGGCATCGAGGCGGTGACGATCGACGAGATCACGAAGGCCGCGGGCGTCTCCAAGGGCAGCTACTACCGCTACTTCAAAGACAAAGAAGAGCTCGTTCGCGCGTTGATCGAGCCCGGACGGGCGCGCGTCTTGAGCGCCTTCGAGCGCGCCGAGCGGCGCCTGCATGAGGCCGAAAGCCCAGAACAGGTACGCTCCGCCTACGCGCGCCTCGGCAAGGAGCTGGCCGCCGCGCTGATCACCGAAGCTGGGACCACCAAGCTTTACCTGCAAGAGAGCCGTGCGCCCGCGGGAGAAGCCCGACTGCCCGTACGGGAGCTCGAGCGTGAGGTGGCGAAGGCCGCTCTACGCCTGACCGAGCTGGCATTCGCCCAGGGCTTTCTGCGCCGCGTGCACCCGGAGGTCAGCACGCTCGCCGTGATCGGCGCCGCCGAGCGGCTGTTGCACGCGTTCTATCAGGGCAAGCTGGAGGTCGATCCGACGGTCGCGATTCAGGACCTGCTCGCCATCGTGCTCGACGGCATGCGCGAAGGCTAGCGCGGCTGCGCCTTCAGCCAGGCAAGAAGCGCGCGCGCCGCCTGGCCGCGATGGGAGCGTGCGTTCTTCTCGTCGGGCGACAGCTCGGCGCTCGTCTTGCCGACGTCCGGGAGGTAGAGCAGCGGGTCGTAACCGAAGCCGTTTTCGCCGCGCGCTTGTTGCGCGATCTGCCCCTCGTAGGTGCCGCGCGTCTCGAAGCGCACTTGACCCGCCTCGTCGACCAAGCACATGGCACACACGAAGCGTGCCGCGCGATCGACCTCGCCGAGCCGCGAGAGCTCGCTCAGGAGCTTGGCGTTGTTCTCGCGGTCCTTTTCCTCGCGCGTCGTGCCCCTGCCCGCATAGCGCGCGGAGTGCACGCCTGGCGCGCCCCCGAGCGCATCCACCTCGAGGCCGCTGTCCTCGGCCAGACACGCCATGCCGAGCTGGCTCGCGTAGCCCACCGCCTTGAGGCGCGCATTGCCCTCGAAGGTGTCGGCGTCCTCCACGGGCTCCTCGAGCTCGCGCCCGATCTCGTCGAGGCCGAGCACTTCGACCCCGAGCGGCGACAACACCTGCCCTATCTCGCGCACCTTGTGCGGGTTCGACGTGGCGATGAGCAGCTTCATGGCGCCTTGGCCTCGCTCACGAGACGCTCGAGGAAAGCGCCGAAGCGCTCGGACTGCACGAGCGCACGCACGCTCGGATCGACGACGCGCAGGGTCATCTCGCGCGCCGAGGCGAGCAGACCGTACTCGGCGAGCAGCTCCGACAGGGAGCGCTTACCCACCGTCTCGAGCGCTGCAGCGAGCTCAGCCTCGAGCAGGTCGGACAAAAGCTTGCGCTCGCGGTTGTGAGACACGACGCCTGGCGAAAGCTGCGCGATCTCGGCCGTGGGCAGCCGCAACAGGTCGTGGGCGATGTCCGAGAGCCTCGCGTCCATCAGGTGCGCGAGCGCGCGTGCCCGCATGCGCGCGAGGATGGCCTTGCCCTCGGGGCTCGTGAGCCGCTCGGCGGTGACCTTTTGCAGCTCGCCCACGGCCGTATGGCTGAAGTCACGAGCGAGGGTCTGCATGCGCCGCTCGAGCTCGCCCGAGAGCCCGCCCATCACGCTCTTGCCCACGTCGGCGAGCTGACTCGCGCTCTTTTGCACCTGCTTCCCGAGCCTGCCGACGAGCCCTCCGAGGGCGCCGGCCGAGCCGCCTTGGCCCTGGGCACCCATGCCCGGGATCGGCAACTTCGTCGAGAATTGCACGAGCAGTTGCTGCAGCACCGGTGCGAACAGCTCGCGCAGATCGGAGGGATCGATCGCGCCCTTGAGCCAGCCGAAGCGCGGGCCCTTGCCGAGCTCGATCAAGGCGAGAAGGTCCGCCTCGGCCGACTCGGGCATCACATCCCGGACGCGCTCGGTCGCAGCTTCGATGCGTGCGCCGATGCGCGCCATGGCTGGCAACGCGTGCAGCGTCGCGACGCGCTCGGTGTTTTGAGCCGTCAACGCCGAGAGCAGGAGCGCGACGAGCTCGGGATCGGACTGGAGGCGCTCGGCGGGCTCGGCGGCGAGCGCATCGAACGCCATCTCGCACAGCTCTCGACGCAGGTAGCTGGTTTCGGCACCGAGCAGCGCGATCATGCTTAGGTGAAGAGGTACTTCCGACATGCGCCCCACAGTGCGAAGAAAGGCGCGACGCGTCAATCGGCCGGTGGTAAGTTGCGCGGCCTCACCGGAGGGGACATGGCAGAGCGAGGGAAATGGGCGAGGCGCAGGGGCGTCGTGGCCTTATCGATGTTCGGCTCGGTGTTCGGCTCAGTGCTCGGCTCGACCTACGCCACCGGCTGCGGTGCGCCCGCGCCTACCGAACCCGCGAGCACTGCGTCGGCGGGCAGCGAGAGCGCGGCGTCAGACGAGCCGGCACCTGGCCACGGCGGACGCCTGTTCGACAACTGGGTGGCCGAGCTCGAGAGCGACTTCGTGCCCGATGATCCGAGCACCGAAGCCCTCGACGGCCAGGGCGGCCCCTTCGGCAACGGCACGCTGCCCGACTCCGAGGGCAAGCCCATGCCAAATCCCGGCCACGATTACCGACTGAAGAACCTCTTCGGATGGGATCTGCGCGGCGCCGACGGCATCGACGGCCAGGCAAAAAAACACGTGCTCGTGCCGAGCCTGCTCACCAACACCGACTCGCGCGAGGTGTGGATCGAGCGCCTCAGCAAGGGCGAAGACGCCATCCCCGCCTACGCCGGCGTGCTCAGCCCCGAGCAGATCGGCGCCGTCGTCGACTTCATGCTCGGCGTGCGCGAGGGCGCGCTGCCCCGGCCCGAGGACGTCTTCACCTTGAGCCCAGAGGGGCCCGGCGGCTACGCGCTCGTCGACAACGGAAGCGCCGACAACGGCCACGCCATCTACGCGCAAACCTGCGCCAACTGCCACGGCGACGACGGAGCCAAGTTCCCGATCGACGGCGGCGCACACAGCGTGGGCTCCTTCGCGCGCACCCACGCATACGAGGCGTGGCTCAAGGTGCTCAACGGCCACCCAGGCAGCGGAATGCACGCGCAACTCGAGATGACGCTCACACGCGAGCAGAAGGCGGGTGCCCTGCGCGACCTGATGGCAGCCCTGTGCGACCGCACGCGCTATCCGCTCGGAAAGGCCTCAGGCCCCGACATCGACAGCGGCGATCCGCGCTGCGGCGCCTACGCCAAGTGAGCGGCGCCTGCACGCATCACGCCTCGAGGCTCTGAGCTCCCCTGCGACGTCTTGTCTCAGTGATCGGGCAGCGCGCGTGCAGTACATGCACCCCGCCCATGACCTATCGCTTGCTCGTGGTCGCTCTCGCGCTGCTCGTCCTTAGGCTCGCCCCCGCGCGCGCCTCGGCGTGTGCAGCATGTAACGCAGGAGACCCGACGCTCACCACCATGGGCTTTGCACAGCCCTTCGCGGGGCGGCTTCGCGGGGCAGTGGAGCTGAGCCATCGCGAAACGACGATCGGCACGCCCGATCTCGATCGCTTCACACTGCGCGAGCAACGCCTCGACCTGTCCGTGACCTACATGCCGACACGGTGGTTGATGTTGGGCGCGCTCCTGCCCGCGGTACGCCGCCACGTGATTTCACTCAACGGCGCGAAGGACACGAGCCTCGGCCTCGGTGATCCCGAGCTGCGCACACGCTGGGCGCTCTTGCAGCGTCAACGGCGCCAAAAGCACGTGCTGTGGGCCACGGCCGCACTCGCCATGCCAGGCCAGCCGCCCTTCGAGCGGCGGGGCGAGCCCCTGGCTCCCGAGCGCCAGACCTCGAGCGGTGCCGTCACGCCGAGCGCAGGGCTCGCCTACGCCCTCTTCAGCGCTCCCTATGCGCTGTTCGCCTCGAGCAGCTTCTTTGCACCGGTCGCGGTCACCCTGCGCTCGAGACCCGGCGCGGCGCTGCGCAGCTCCCTGGCAGCGCAAGTGCAGCCGCTGCGTTGGCTCGGCCTGCGCCTCTCGGTCGACCATGCCCACGAATGGCCCGGGCGCGAGCTCGACGGATCGCGCGAACCACACTCCGGAGGTGATATGTGGGCGATCGCCCCGGCGCTGCTCTTGAGCCCCAACACCGATCTCGTGTTTCAGGCAGTCGCGCAGCTGCCCGTGCTGACGCGCTTACACGATCAAGATCAGGGCCCCCTATTTACGATCGGAGCACTCTATGATTTCTAGGGCACAAGTGTTTGGGATGCTGCTGGGGAGCCTCTTGCTCGCGGGCTGTACGAGCGAGAGCCACGGCAACGAGGTTCGGCTCCTCGTTCAGACGACGGGGCAAGCCCAGCTCACGCAGAGCGTCAGCCTCGACTACGCGTTCGTGGCGCTCGCGAGCGTCGAGCTCATCGCCTGCAGCACGAGCGCGAGCGCTTCTCGCGAAGCGCCGATCTGGACGTGGCTCGCAGCGAATCTCACGCCCTTCCCACGGGCCCACGCCCACGGCGCAGGCAGCCCGACCGAGATCGCTATCCCCGTGGTGCTCGGCGCCGACGACGAAGACCCACTCGAGCTCTCGGTGTTTCTTCCGCCCGCCGGACGCTATTGCGCCCTCGGCGTCACGCTCGGCCCTGCCGATGCCGACGCCGTGAACCTGCCGACACGCGTCGACATGCGAGGACGCTCCTTCGACGCGCGGGGCGAAGACGAGCTCGGCGCCTTTTCGTTCGGAAGCACAGACGAGATCTACGTGGAGCTCTCCTTCGCGACCCCGCTCGAGCTGCGAGATCACCGCCGCTTCACCGCCACGCTCAGCTTCGACGTCGAAGCGCTGCTCACGCGCGCGCTCGCCTCGAACGGTCAGCGCACCGACGAAAACACCTGGCTGTCGGCGCTGGTCAGCGCCTTTTCCGTGCGCACGGAGGGGTGACGCCGCAGCGAGCTTAGATATGCTGCGCGGCGTGAGCCACGTCCCTACCCTCGACATCCGCCGCGACCAAGACCCCGCCTTCGTGCACGAGCTCGGCGTTGCCTTCCGCGAGCACGGCTTCGTCAAGCTCGTGGGCCACGATATAGGTCCCACCCTGACCTCACCCGCCTATGCGGCGCTCGCGGCATTCTTCGCGCTGCCGAACGAAACCAAGCTGCGCTACCACGTGCCAGGGGGCGGCGGTGCGCGCGGCTACACGGCCTACCGCGTCGAGAAGGCCAAGGACGCGATCGATCCCGATCTGAAGGAGTTCTTCCACGTGGGCCCCGAGCTCTCGGAGGAGCATCCCCACGCGCATGCGCTGCCGAAGAACCTCTTCCCCGCGGAGGTGCCGGGCTTCGAGCCCGCCATGGGCACGCTCTATGTCGCGCTCGAGTCCCTGGGCAGGCGCGTCTTGTCTGCGATCGCGCGCCACCTCGAGCTGCCTGCAAGCTGGTTCGACGACAAGATCGATCACGCAAACAGCATCCTGCGCCCGATCTTCTATCCGCCGCTGCCGAAGGATGGCACGCGCGGTGTGCGCTCGGCTGCGCACGAAGACATCAACCTCATCACCCTGCTCGTCGCGTCTGCCGAGCCAGGGCTTCAGATCTTGACCCGCACGGGCAGCTATCTCGAGGTCGACACCGACGGCACGGAGATCGTCGTGAACATCGGCGACATGCTGCAGCGCCTCACCAACCACGTGCTCGTGTCGACGACCCACCGCGTGATCAATCCGCCCGAGCCGTGGGCGAATAGGCCACGCACCTCGATCCCCTTCTTCTTGCACTTGAACCCTGATTTTCAGATCGAAACGCTGCCCTCGTGCATCGATGCGACGCATCCCAACCGCTATCCCGAGCCGATCACCGCGGACGCCTACCTGCAGCAGAGGCTGCGCGAGATAGGTCTCGTGTAGCGCTCGGGTCGCTTCACGTTCGATCCGCGTGCACTTTTCGGATCGACAAGCGCCTGCTCGTTTGATCTAACTCGTGCATCCGATGATGTTTGCCTCGATGGAGGCGCGCGACGGGGGCCGCGCGCACACGGTCTGTGTTCCCCACATTCGTCTCACCACCGCTCACTTCTCCGTCAATCGCGGCGATGCGCTGAACCCGATCTACGAAGACGTCGAGCTGCCCGTGATCGTGCTGGGCTTCGACTACGCGGGCACCCACATCGCAGCGAGCTCGCCCGGTGCGCGCTTCTTTCTGCCTGAGGGCTCCGCCACGCGCGTGCTCGAGCGCGACACACGCACCGAGCAAGACGTGCGCGTGACCCTCGAGCGCCTCGGCGCCGTCGATCTCGAGTGCCTCACAGACTACGGCCTCGACCTCGACTCCGAGGCCGACTACCTGGTGAGCGTCGAGGAAGACCCGAGCGTGTTCTGCGCCTTCACGGCCAACGCGGTGCCCGCCCTCGAGCAAGCCGGCTGCGTGGTCGAGATCGATCCCGACTACCCCTACCGCCTCGTGCAAAGTCAGGTGAGCTGGTACTCGGACCTCGCCGAAGACGAGACGCAGCCGGGCTGGTTCAGCTTGGAGCTCGGGGTCGAGCTCGACGGAAAGCGCGTGAACCTCGTGCCCGTGCTGCTCGGGCTGCTCGAGCGCAGCGACGAGCTGTCGAGCCTACGCGCCATCGCACGCGGCACCGATCGCTTTCTCGCGGTGCCCGTGGAGGGCCATGGCTACGTGCGCGTGGAGCCGCAGCACCTGAAGCGCCTGCTCGACGTGTTGGTCGAGCTGTACGAAAAGGACGGCTACGACGGCAAGCGCCTGAGCTTTCCCGAGCGTGAAGCCGCGGCGGTGAAGCGGCTCGACGAGGTGTTCGGCCACGACCACTCCGTCACCTGGCACGGCGGTGAGCAGACGCGCTCCTGGGTCGACAGCTTCTTCGGCACGCCGTCCGCCATCGCGACCGAGGGGCTGCCCGTGAGAGCCACGTTGCGCCCCTATCAGCTCGAGGGCGTCGCCTGGCTCTCGCATCTCGCGGCCCACGGCGTGGGCGGCATCCTCGCCGACGACATGGGCCTCGGCAAGACGCTGCAGACCATCACTCACCTCGCGCGCGAGCACACCGGCAACGCGCTCGTGCCCCCTTCGCTCATCGTCTGCCCGAAGAGCCTCGTCGGCAACTGGCAGCGCGAGCTGTCGCGCTTCGCCCCGCAGCTCCGCGTGCGCCTGCATCACGGACGCGATCGGCGCGCGCGCAGTCACGACCTCGACGGTGCCGACCTCGTGATCACGAGCTACCCGATCCTGCTGCGCGACGAAGAGCTCTTCGCTGAGCTGTCGTTTCACGTGCTCGTGCTCGACGAAGCCCAGGCGATCAAGAACGCGTCGGGCTCGATCCATGCCGCCGTGAAGAACCTTCAGGCCACCCATCGCCTGTGCCTGTCGGGTACGCCCATCGAGAATCACCTGGGCGAGCTGTGGGCGCAGTTCGACTTCTTGCTGCCCGGCTTCCTCGGC